>CAZGIZ010000042.1:0-30427 GCA_964526655.1 uncultured Desulfobacteraceae bacterium
TACGGGAAGGCGGACGCACGGTGGGTGCGGGCGTTATAAGTGAAATCATAGAATAGTAAAATTTAGGGATACTTTACAGGGACTAAGATGATAGAAAAAGCGTTGGCAAATCAGAAGATTCGGATCCGATTAAAAGCCTATGATCATAAATTACTGGATCAATCGGCCATGGAAATAGTGGATACGGTGAGAGAGACCGGCGCCAAGATAGCTGGTCCGATACCACTACCGACCGTTATCAATAAATACTGTGTATTGAGATCGCCCCATGTGAATAAGAAATCCAGGGAGCAATTCGAGATCCGAACACATAAACGTCTTCTTGATATTTTAGAGCCTACTCAACAGACCGTTGATGCCCTGATGAAGCTGGACCTTGCCGGTGGTGTCGATGTGGAAATAAAATTATAACGGGCAGAGTAAAGCGGAGATATATTTTAATGATTAAACGGATTTTTGGAAAAAAGCTGGGCATGACACGTTATTTCATTGGTGAAGGAAAATGCGTCCCTGCTACGATTGTCAAGGTAGAGCCCTGCGTGGTGATACAAAAGAAGACTTCAGAAAAGGAAGGTTATGAAGCCATTCAGGTTGGCTTTGGAAGCCAGAAGGAGAATCGCCTTAACAAACCAATTAAGGGTCATTTCAAGAAGGCTGGTGACAGGTTTTTTACCCATTTAAGAGAGATCAGGGTAGATAATGCCGATGACTTTGAACTTGGGCAGGAAATAAAAGTCGATATTTTTCAAATAGGCGAAACAGTGAATGTTGCAGGCAGGAGTAAGGGCAGGGGTTTCAGCGGCGTTATTAAGCGGTGGGGTTTTTCAGGCGGCAGAAAGACTCACGGCTCACGCTCTCATAAGGTTCCCGGCTCAATAGGATCAAGTGCCACGCCAAGCAGGGTCTTAAAAGGCAAAAAAATGCCAGGCAGATTCGGTTATCGGAGGACAACGATAAAATATCTTACAGTCTTGGATGTAAGAGACGGGCAGGATATCATAGCTCTCAAGGGGACATTGCCGGGCAGTCAAAACAGTATCATCGAGATAGCAAAGATATAGACCTAAAGAATCAGAAAAACAGAAAATGACAGTAATCGACGTATACAATTTACAAGCGGAAAAGACTTCCCAAATGGACATCAATGAGGGCATCTTTGATGTTCCCATAAAGGAGCACGTTATCCATCAAGTAGTCGTAACTCAACTTAATAACAAAAGGTCGGGGAGCGCTTCTACAAAAAGCCGTTCGGAAATAAAGGCATCGGGAAAAAAACTCTGGCGCCAGAAAGGAACCGGCAGGGCCAGGGTGGGAGCGGCTTCCTCACCAACCCGGAGGGGCGGAGGAGTCGCTTTTGGCCCTGCTCCGAAGAAATATTATAAAAAGGTTTCTAAAAAGTTGAAAAAGGCGGCTCTTCAGATGGTATTAACCGATAAATTTAAGTCTGATCGGTTAGTGGTCATTGAACATTTTAATCTCCATGAGATCAAGACCCGAGATTTTGTACAGGTAATGAAGAATTTCGAGGCTAAAAGGGCGCTTATCATTACTGAAGAGAAAAATGAAAATCTCGAAAAATCTTCAAAGAATGTGCCATGGACAAAAGTTATGGGGTATCAAGGACTTAATGTCTATGATATCCTGAATTATGATCACCTTTTTCTAATTCAATCAGCTGTCGCCAAAATCGAGGAGGCATTGATATCTTGATGGATATTTATAAAGTCATCAGAGAGCCTCATGTTGCTGAAAAGGGAAACCTCCAGAAAGAGTTATACAATCAGATAACACTGAAGGTTGATAAAAATGCGAACAAGGTCGAGATCAGAAAAGCAGTAGAGATGCTGTTCAAGACAAAGGTCTTGGATGTGAAGACCCTTAATATGAAAGGTAAAAAACGCAGGGTGGGTAGAAATGTCGGTAAAAAACCTGACTGGAAAAAGGCAATAGTCAAGCTTGCCCCTGGAGAAAACATTGAATTTTTTGCAGGAGTTTAGATCCAGGTGAGAGTATTTTTAATAACCATATCAAATCATAATAGAATAGAAATAACCAATAGTGAGACCTGTTTGGAGCATTAGATGGCCATTAAGAATCAAAAGCCAACTTCGCCGGGGCGAAGGTTCCAGAAATACTCGACTTTTGAAGAGATAACCAGAGAAAAACCCGTAAAGAGCCTCGTGAAGTCATTAAAAAAGTCCGGTGGAAGGAATTGTGCCGGCCGTATGACGAGTAGACATCGTGGCGGAGGTCACAAAAGACTTTACAGGGCAGTTGATTTTAAACGGGATAAGGACGGCATTCCAGCACGCGTGGCAGCCATTGAATATGATCCCAACCGCTCCTCTAATATAGCGCTTCTTTATTATGCGGACGGTGAAAAGAGATATATTCTTGCGACCTTGGGGCTTCAGGTCGGGGACACAGTAATGTCCGGATCAATAGCCGAAATAAGACCTGGTAACGCTCTCCCTTTACAAGAAATTCCTTTAGGAACTCAGATCCATAATATCGAGCTGAGTGCTGGACACGGGGGGCAAATAGTCAGGAGTGCCGGGAACTATGCTCAATTAATGGCAAAAGAGGGCAGGCATGCCCAGGTTAAATTGCCTTCTGGGGAGGTACGCTTAATTCCCCTGGATTGCAAAGCCACCATTGGCCAGGTGGGCAATATGGGACACATGGGCATCAGCCTTGGAAAAGCAGGCAGGAGCAGATGGAAGGGCAGAAGGCCCCATGTAAGGGGTGTCGCAATGAACCCTGTCGATCATCCCCATGGTGGAGGCGAAGGTAAATCCTCCGGAGGAAGACATCCAGTTACTCCCTGGGGCGTTCCTACAAAGGGGTACAAAACAAGAGTTAAAAAAGCCAGCGATAAACTTATCCTCAAGAGGAGAAAATAATTCTTAACATCACTTGAATTGGAGGAAACGTTTTGCCAAGGTCACTTAAAAAGGGGCCGTTTGTTGATGATCATCTTTTAAAAAAGGTCCTGGATGCACAGCAAACGAGGAGCAGAAACATAATCAAGACGTGGTCAAGGAGATCTACTATCCTGCCGGAATTCGTCGGCCTAACATTTGCGATCCACAATGGTAAAAAATTTCTGCCCGTATTCGTTACTGAAGATATGGTAGGGCACAAATTGGGCGAATTCGCCCCTACAAGGACCTACTACGGGCATGCGGGAGATAAGAGATCAAAGCTGAAAGGGGCTAAAAAGTAATGGAATCAAGGGCCGTGGCAAAATATATTAGGATATCTCCTCGTAAAGTCAGATTAATAATGGATCAGGTCAGGGGAAAAAAGGTAGAAGAGGCATTGAACTTACTTTCCTTGTCTCCCCAAAAGGGCGCACGTATCTTGAAAAAACTGATAAACTCCGCCGTGGCCAATGCACAACAAAATTCGGATACTGACGTGGATAATCTCTATATTAAGAAGATTTATGCGAATGATGGGCCATCATTGAAGAGATTCCGTCCCCGGGCGATGGGACGCGCCACCAGAATAATAAAAAGAACGAGTCACCTGACGGTTGTGACAGGTGTAAGATAAAGGGATTTATTGCGATATCTTTCACTGTTTTTAGATTGGCAATCCAAATTGGCGGGTTTGATGGAGGGTACTATTGGGACAAAAAGTAAATCCGATCGGCTTTAGATTAGGCATCCACAGAGATTGGGATTCGAAGTGGTTCGCGGGGAGGGAATACAGCGATTTCGTCTTTGAGGACTATCAAATCAGGAAGTTCCTT
Organism: uncultured Desulfobacteraceae bacterium; assembly: GCA_964526655.1. Lineage (GTDB taxonomy): Bacteria > Desulfobacterota > DSM-4660 > Desulfatiglandales > HGW-15 > CAZGIZ01. The sequence goes on from CAZGIZ010000042.1 coordinate 3,758, forward strand.
AAAAATAAGCTTACCCAGGCAGGGGTCTCAAAAATAGAAATCGAGAGAGCTGCCAATAAAGTGAGAATAAAGATACATACTGCCAGACCCGGGCTGGTTATAGGCAAAAAGGGAATAGAGATTCAAAACCTGAAAAAGGAGCTTGAGAAAAAAGTAGATAGAGAGTTTTTTATCGACATCCAGGAAGTCAGGAAACCTGAAGTTGATGCACAATTACTTGCGGAAAACATAGCATTACAACTGGTTCGACGCGTATCATTTCGCAGGGCCATGAAAAAGAGTGTAAGTTCTGCATTGCGCTTCGGAGTCCAGGGAATAAAAGTGGCCTGCAGCGGAAGATTGGGCGGCGCAGAGATGGCCAGAAGGGAATGGTATAGAAAGGGGAGGGTCCCACTCCACACCATAAGGGCGGATATAGATTATGGATTCGCTGAAGCCTTTACCACCTATGGTGTAATTGGAATTAAAGTTACAATATTCAACGGCGAAATACTGCCTGATAAAAAGGATTAAAAAATACCATGCTGAGCCCGAAGAAGGTTAAATACAGAAGGAGACAAAAGGGCAGAACAAGGGGAAAGTCCCTTAGAGGTAGCACTTTGAATTTTGGTGATTACGGACTTCAGGCCCTTGAATGCGGTTTCTTAACCGCGCAGCAGATAGAGTCGGCGCGTATTGCCATTACAAGACACGTAAAGCGGGGTGGAAAGATCTGGATTCGTGTTTTTCCGGATAAGCCGATAACCAAAAAACCTGCTGAAACCAGGATGGGTAAGGGGAAAGGTTCCCCAGAGGGTTGGGTGGCTGTTGTGAAGCCGGGAAGAATACTCTATGAGATGGAAGGTATCGGGGAAAGTGTGGCGGAAGAGGCCTTTAGGTTGGCTGGACATAAACTCCCATTCGCCACCAGATTCGTCAGCAGGAGATCGTAATAGTGAAAACCAATGAACTAAGAGACCTGAGCAAGGAAGAGCTGAAAGAGAAAGAACAGGAATTGGGACAAGAGCTTTTTAATCTTAGATTTCAAAAGGCTACCGGCCAACTTGGAAATACTGCCATGATAGGAAAGGTGAAAAAGGATCTGGCCCGGGTGAAGACCTTACTGAGAGAGTCAACCAGCTTTGATGCAGTTGAAAGGGGCTAGAATGCAAGAGAGCGGAGTAAGAAAACGAATGACAGGGGTTGTAGTCGGAGCCAGCATGAATAAGACTGTTGTTGTACTTGTGAATCGACTAAAAAAACATAAAACCTATTCCAAGTACATTAGGAGACACTCTAAATATCTTGCCCATGATCCCCAAAACCGCTGTCGCTTGGGAGACAGGGTGAAAATCATTGAATCCAGACCCATAAGCAAATGGAAGAGATGGAGGGTGGTCGAGATAATTGAGAAGGTTGAGTTGGGAACCTTGGAAAATAATAACGACCAGCTATCGGAGCCAATAAAATGATCCAGGCAGAAACTAAACTGAAGGTGGCCGATAATTCAGGAGCTAAATTACTCCTATGCATCAAGGTCCTCGGGGGATCGAAACGCAGGTATGCAAGCATTGGAGATATTATAATAGTATCTGTTAAGGAGGCTATACCGAATTCGAAAGTCAAAAAGGGCAGTGTTTCAAGGGCGGTTATAGTCAGGACTTCAAAGGAGATAAATAGGCCGGATGGTTCCTATATCAAGTTCGATGATAATTCGGCGGTCTTAATAAACCAGCAGAACGAGCCCATTGGAACGAGAATATTCGGTCCAGTTGCGAGAGAGCTAAGGGCAAAGCGGTTTATGAAGATCATATCTCTGGCGCCGGAGGTGCTGTGAATACTTCCAATTTTACGGAGCGAAACAAATACTAATGAAACATCCCTTTATTAAAAAGAACGATAAGGTAATAGTCCTCAGTGGAAAAGAACGGGGCAAGATCGGTACGGTGCTTAAGCTGGATGCTAACAAAGGACGTGCAATTATCGAAAAGGTCAATATGGTAAAAAGGCATTCCAAGCCGGGGTATGCGGGCACCAAAGGAGGCATTATTGAAAAAGAGGCTCCGATCCATATCTCAAACCTGATGATAATATGCAGTAAGTGTGCGGAACCGACAAGGGTAGAAAAGCGTACCCTTGAAGATGGATCAAGAGCGCGTGTCTGCAAGAAGTGCGGCGAGCTGTTGAGTGATTAGAGTGAAATGGATTTTTCCGAGGAGAAGTAGTTGTCCAGACTGAAAGAGAAATATGAGAAGGATGTAGTACCTGCCATGATAAAGGAATTCGAGTATAAGAGCATCATGGCCGTCCCCCGTCTTGAGAAGGTGGTATTGAATATGGGCCTAGGCGAGGCCATCTTCAACATTAAGGTCCTTGACAATGGGGTGGAGGAGTTGGCTCTTATCTCCGGACAAAGGCCTGTTATCAGGAAGGCAAAAAAGTCAATCGCAGGATTCAAACTTCGCGAAGGGATGCCTATAGGATGTATGGTCACCCTGCGGCGTGATAAAATGTACGATTTTTTAGATAAATTATTCAATGTCGCCCTTCCAAGGGTCAGGGATTTTAGAGGCTTGTCCGAAAAAATTTTTGACGGGAGGGCTAACTGTTCCATAGGCATTAAAGAACACATTATTTTTCCTGAAATAAATTATGACAAAATAGACAAAATCAAGGGTCTAAACATCACAATTGTCACAAGCGCCGAAACTGATGTTGAAGGCCTGTTTTTGTTAAGACTTTTAGGAATGCCTTTCAGGAATTAAGACGGAGGTCAGCTTGGCAAAAAAGTCCCTAATCGCTAAAGCGCAAAGGAAGCAGAAATTTTCAACACGTACGTACAACAGATGCCCCATCTGCGGCAGGCCAAGGGCATTTTTAAGGAAATTCGGTATTTGCAGGATATGTTTTCGCAGTATGGCTTTACGAGGAGAGATCCCAGGTGTGATCAAGTCAAGCTGGTAAAAAATAATCTGATGTTTTAAGAAAAGCGTCATTACCTGTTGATCATTTTAGTCCTATAGTTATTTATTTTTATAAAACTATTTTTCAATAACTTGGTTAAGGTTAAACTTAAGAAAATAAGTATTAATGTATTTAGCGGAGTTTTCTAAATGAGTATGACAGATCCCATAGCTGATATGTTGACAAGGATGAGGAATGCAATAATAGCCTCTTACAACACTGTTGACATTCCGAGTTCCCGAATGAAGATTGATATCGCAAAAGTATTAAAATCAGAAGGATTTATAAAAAATTTTAAGATAATATCCGATCGGAAACAGGGAATTATGAGGATTTTTTTTAAATACGACGAGAAAGGGGAATCCATATTAGTGGGGCTTAAAAGGGTTAGTAAGCCGGGTTGCAGGGTATACACTAAAAGCGACAGAATTCCACAGGTATTAAATGGATATGGAATTAATATCCTTTCAACATCAAAGGGAGTAATGACAGACGCCCAGGCCAGGAAAACAGGTATTGGCGGGGAGATAATCTGTTCAGTCTGGTAAGCGTTTATTTGATCTGGAGGTTTGTAATGTCACGCATAGGCAAGATGCCTATTCCTATTCCGAGGGATGTGAAAATCGATATAAAGGGTGATCTCTTATCTGTCAAGGGGCCTAAAGGCGAACTCAGACGAAATATCCATCCCAAAGTAAGTGTTAGTGCGGACAATGATAATGTAATAGTCTCGGTAAATGATGAGACCAAGGAATCAAAGTCTTTCCATGGTCTTTTCAGGGCCTTGATTGCCAATATGGTCACAGGAGTGAGTCAAGGTTTTGAAAGAGTACTCGATATTGTGGGTGTAGGCTACAGGGCGGAATTATCCGGGAGGACAGCTACATTTCATCTCGGGTACTCCCACCCGGTTGTATTCAACTTGCCCGATGGTATAGATGCCAAAATAGATAAGACAAGAATAACTCTTACGGCTATTGATAAAGAACTCCTCGGCAGGACAGCTGCGAAAATCAGGAGTTTCAGAAAACCCGAACCCTATAAGGGGAAGGGAATAAAATATACTGAAGAGATTATCAGGAGAAAAGCAGGGAAAACAGGTGCAAAAAAATAGAAAAATTGAACAATTGATTAAACCTGAGGCAGAGTTGAGATCATGGGTGTAATAAGCAAGTCAGAGGCAAGACAAAAGAGAAGAAAAAGGGTGAGGAATAAGGTCAGGGGCACATCCGAGAGACCCAGGCTAATGGTTTTCAGGAGTTCCAGAAACATTTACGCCCAGATTATTGATGACATTACCTTTAGTACTCTGGTGGACGCCTCTTCCATATCAAAAGATATTAAATCACAACTGGCTGGAAAGGGTGGCAACAAGGAAGGAGCTTCCATTATCGGAAAATATATCGCACAAAGGGCACAGGAGAAGGGGATAAAAAGGGTTGTTTTTGATAGAAACGGATTTTTATACCACGGTAGAGTCAAAGCCCTTGCCGAGGCCGCAAGGGAACATGGCTTGGAATTTTAACAGACTTTTTTCAGGAATTCTTAAGGATTCCTGGAATAAAGCTTTTGAGGAGATATGCATTGTATAAGGAAGACGGCGAATTCGAATTAATTGAGAAAGTGGTTCATATCAACCGTGTCGCCAAGGTAGTAAAAGGGGGGCGCAGATTCAGCTTCAGCGCGATCGTTATTGTTGGTGACGGCAAAGGAATGGTCGGCGGCGGTTTAGGGAAGGCCAACGAGGTCCCGGAAGCCATCAGGAAGGGCGTTGAGAAGGCCAAGAAAAATATGAAGCCCGTCAGTATCGTTGAAGGCACTGTGCCTCATGAGGTTACTGGCCGATGGGGAGCTGGATGTGTCCTGATTAAGCCTGCTAGGCCCGGAACAGGCGTTATTGCCGGAGGAGCGGTTAGGGCCGTGTTGGAGGCTGCGGGAATTCAGAATATCTTAACGAAGTGTCTTGGATCACACAACCCTCATAATCTGGTGAAGGCGACCATAAAGGGATTAAGCTCCCTCAAAAGCCCGGAAGAGATTGCAAAGCGCAGGGGAAAGACACTCAGTGAGGTCCTTTCTTAGGATTCTTAAGAAAAGTGGTAACCATGGCAGATACTATAAAGGTAACTCTTGTCAAGAGTGCTATTGGAAGAAATCAAAAAATTCGCCAGACATTAAAGGGCCTTGGTTTGACCAAGTTAAATAAAACCGTATGTCTGGAAAATACGCCTGCTATAAGGGGAATGATTAATAAAATCTCCTTCATGGTCAGGATTGATCTCTAATCAAGGGAGAAGATAATGAAGCTTAATGAGCTTTCCCCTTTGGAAGGTACGAAAAAAAGGAAGAAAAGGGTCGGCAGGGGCCCTGGTTCCGGGCACGGAAAGACTTCCTGTAGGGGACACAAGGGACAGAAGTCCCGTTCAGGCTCTAAAATTCGTCCAGGATTCGAGGGTGGCCAGATGCCCCTGCACAGGAGACTGCCAAAGAGGGGATTCACTAATATTTTTAAGGAAGCATATAATTTGATCAATCTCAAGGACCTCAACAGGTTTAGTCCTGACTCTTTACTGGATATTGATGAACTGAGAAGGGCAGGACTTATCAAGCATAATAAAAATAAGGTAAAACTCCTGGGTGCCGGAGAAATTTCCCATCCTTTAAAAATTAAGATACACAAAGTAAGCAAAAAGGCGAGGGAGAAGGTTGAGGCAGCTGGGGGCAGTGTGGACTTGATAGGGTGAACAGCCCATTAGTCAAGATGAAAAGGAGATAGGCGTACTTGATTAGCGGTATTCAAAATATACCCAAAATTCCTGAATTGAAGAAACGGATTTTTTTCACCCTGGGCATGCTTGCAGTTTACAGGTTGTGTTGTCATATCCCAACTCCCGGGATAGACGGAGCAGCGTTGTCCGCTTTTTTCAATGCCAGGCAAGGGGGCCTGTTCGGTCTTGTTGACATGATTTCAGGAGGGGCTCTTAATCGAATGTCCATAATAGCCCTGGGAATTATGCCCTATATCAGTGCCTCCATTATCCTGGATCTCCTGTCTGTAGTGGTGCCCTACCTTGAAAAACTTAAAAAGGAAGGCGAGCAGGGGCGAAAGAAGATTATCGAATATACTCGTTATGGGACGATTGTTTTGAGTGTTATCCAGGGTTTTGGCATTTCCATCGGACTTGAGGCGATGACCAGTCCTGGGGGGGCCATGATTGTGCCGTCTGGCGGCTGGGGTTTCAGACTCCTCACGGTTATTACCCTTACGGCCGGTACGGCCTTTTTAATGTGGCTTGGGGAGCAGATTACCGAAAGGGGTATCGGTAACGGAATATCCCTGATCATTTTTGCAGGTATAGTGGCCAGGTTTTTCCCAGGGGTCTTTAAGACCTTTGAATTAATAAGGGTCGATCAGATAAGCGCCTTTTTCATGATTATCGTAACGGTTTTAATGGTCGCGGTGGTTGGGGCAATTGTTTTCATGGAACGCGGACAGAGGAGAATACCCGTCCAGTACGCCAAAAGAGTTGTTGGAAGGAAGATGTACGGCGGGCAGAGTACACATCTGCCCTTGAAGATCAACACTGCAGGCGTTATCCCACCTATCTTCGCGTCATCGATTATTATGTTCCCCGCCACGATCGCCAATTTTATGGATGTTAAGAATATTCCATGGTTGGATTATATTGTACATAACGCCCTTAACCCCGGACAGTTAATTTATAACCTGATATATGTGATATTTATCATTTTCTTCTGCTATTTTTATACTGCCGTCCATTTTAATCCTGTGGATGTGGCCGACAATATGAAAAGATACGGTGGCTTTATACCTGGCATCAGACCGGGAAAAAATACTGCCGAGTATATTGACCGCGTCCTGACCCGTATAACATTAAGCGGTGCCATCTATGTCTCAGCGGTATGCATTTTACCCCAGCTCCTAATATATAAACTCCATGTCCCTTTCTATTTCGGAGGAACTGCGTTGTTAATTGTTGTCAGTGTCGCAATGGATACCTCCAACCAGATCGAATCGCATATGCTGACAAGGCATTATGAGGGTTTCATGAAAAAAGGACTGGGAAGAACCAGGTAATAAGAAAGTTCAATATGTCCAAAGAAAACGCAATTGAAGTAGAAGGAACAGTGGTCGAAACTCTTCCCAACGCCATGTTCAGGGTTGAATTGGAAAACGGTCATCGTTTATTAGCCCACATATCCGGAAAGATAAGGATGAACTACATCAGGATTGTTCCCGGAGATAGAGTCTCGGTCGAGTTATCTTCCTATGATTTACAAAGGGGAAGAATCATTTATCGTGACAAGAGAAAATAGCCGAATTTGAGTTCAGGAGAGTATCACAGTCATGAAAGTTAGAGCCTCAGTCAAGAGAATGTGCAATAAGTGCAAAATTATTAAACGAAAGGGAATTATTCGTGTTATATGTGATAATCCCAGGCACAAACAGAAGCAGGGGTAGTCAGGGTTTTTATAATATGGAAGACCTTGTTTTATCAATCTGACAGAAAGGGAGTTGTAGATTGGCCAGGATAGCAGGTGTTGATTTGCCAAAAAATAAGAGGATCGAGATCGCTTTGACCTACATATACGGCATTGGGAGGACAAGTTCACGAAAAATATTAACTGAAGCCGGTGTGGACTGGGACACAAAATCAGATCAATTAACCGAAGGCCAGATAACGGGTATCCGAAAGATAATTGATGAAAAACACAAGGTTGAGGGCGATCTCAGACGTGAAGTTTCCATGAATATCAAGAGGTTAATGGATCTGGGTGTATATCGTGGGCTGAGACACAGAAGAGGTCTGCCCGTGAGAGGCCAAAGGACAAGCACAAATGCAAGGACCAGGAAGGGACCCCGCAGGTCTGTTATGGGAAAGAGAAAAAAATAGAACTCTGAGGAAAGATAATGGCAAAGCGAGCACGAAAAGGGCATAGGGTCAAAAAAGAGAAAAAGAATATTCCCACGGGTATTGTTCACATTCATTCTACTTTCAATAATACTATAATCACAATTACCGATAATGATGGAAATGTGATTGCTTCATCAAGCGCTGGTCAACATGGATTTAAGGGATCACGAAAAAGCACCCCCTTTGCGGCTCAGTTAGCAGCCCAGGGCGCATTGAAGCAGGCCATGGAGCATGGTTTAAGAACGGCCGAAGTGAGGATCAAAGGGCCTGGAGTAGGCAGGGAGGCAGCCCTGAGGGCACTCCAAATGGAGGGATTTACAGTCAGTATGATCAGAGATGTCACACCCATACCCCATAATGGTTGCCGTCCTCCAAAGAGACGGAGAGTGTAAGACAAATATCATTGATCAATGATTTATTGACAATGACCAATTAAGGAGGGTCTGATTTGGCCAGATATACTGGTTCATCATGTAGACTATGCCGGAGAGAAAATTTGAAGCTCTTTCTAAAGGGAGACCGTTGTTATGGAGACAAATGCGCCTTTGAGCGAAGGCCCTATGCCCCCGGTCAGCACGGTCAGAGGCGAAGTGGAAAGATTTCCGACTATCGATTGCAACTGAGGGAAAAACAAAAGGTAAAAAGGATCTATGGCGCGTTAGAAGGACAATTTAGGCGATATTATTACCAGGCTGAAAAACAAAAAGGGATTACAGGGACTAACTTATTGATCCTGTTAGAATGCCGGCTGGACAATACTGTCTATAGGATGGGTTTCGCATCATCCAGGAAACAGGCGCGACAACTTGTCAGGCACAATCATTTTTTAGTAAACAGTAAAAAAGTGAATATCCCCTCTTATCAGGTTAAGGCGGGGGATGTTATCAGTGTCAAAGAGGGAAGCCGAAAGGTACAATCTATTATAGATGCAATGGAAACGGTTGTAAGGAGAGGAATTCCCAGCTGGATAGAGATTGAAAAAGAAAAATTCAGTGGAACCCTGACGGCAATTCCCAATAGGGAAGACCTGACTATGCCTATACAGGAGCAACTCATAATTGAGTTATATTCCAAGTAGGATATGAGTTTCTTTTTTATCCAAAAACATATAGATCATAGTGGAGGTACTTTTTTTGGGAGATCATAAAGTAAGAAACTGGCGGGAATTAATTAGACCGAAAAATATTGTTATCGATGAAGAAAGCCATACGAATTCCTATGGGAAATTTGTATGTGAACCTTTAGAGAGAGGATTCGGTATAACTATCGGTAATTCCATGAGACGGATTCTCCTGTCATCGTTACAGGGCGCTGCGATAGTTTCGGTCAAGTTCGATGATGTAGTGCATGAATTTTCAGCGATGCCCGGAGTAATGGAAGACGTGACAGAGATAATCTTGAATCTGAAAGAGATCAAGCTTAAATTGATAGATTCGGAAGAAGCGGTAATCCGTCTCTCAAGGGAAGAAGAGGGGGTAGTCAGGGCATCGGATATTGAAAAGAATGAGTCGGTTGAAATATTGAATCTGGAGCAGCCGATTGCTACCCTCAGTAAAAAAGGCAAATTGAACATGGAAATGGTCGTTAAGCTGGGAAAGGGGTATGTGCCAGCTGAAAAGAACGCAAACAAGAACCATGCCATCGGAGTAATATTCCTTGACGCAAGCTATTCACCTATCAAGAAAGTGAACTACGTGGTCACAAATGCAAGGGTAGGTCAGATCACAGACTATGATAAATTGACTATGGAGATATGGACAGACGGGAGTGTATTGCCCGAAGATGCAATGGCATACTCTGCAAAGATTCTTAAAGAGCAGATGACGCCTTTTATTAATTTCGATGAGGAACCCGAACCTATTGAAATCGAAGAGGTGGAAGAGGGCGAGAAGTTTAATGAGAATCTATTCAGGCCTGTATCGGAGCTTGAATTATCGGTACGCTCGGCAAATTGTCTTAAGAACGCCGAGATAAGCCTGATCGGGGAGCTTGTCCAGAAGACAGAAGCTGAGATGTTGAAGACAAAAAATTTTGGCAGGAAATCTCTAAATGAGATTAAAACAATACTCGCTGAAATGGGGCTTTCCCTGGGAATGAAACTGGATAATTTCCCGCCGGCCAGCTCAGCGGAAGAAAACAGTGAAGAAAATAAAGAAGAGGATTCATATTAATGAGGCATCAAAAGAATGGAAGAAAACTTGGGCGTAATTCCAGTCATAGGAAGTCCATGTTCAGAAATATGGTAACATCTCTTTTCAAGCATGAGCAATTAGAGACTACCAATGCCAAGGCAAGAGAATTAAGGCCAATGGCTGAAAAAATGATAACCTTGGCAAAGAAGGGAGATTTACACGCAAGGCGTCAGGCACTTGCATATATGAAGGATAAGACTGTAACGCACAGGCTGTTTGAAGAATTGAAAGACCGATATCTCGATCGACAGGGAGGATATATCAGGATCATTCAAAAGGGTAAACGAAAGGGAGACGGGGCGCCCGTTTCCATTGTTCAACTCTTGCCTTCGGAAGAGGGAAGACAAAAGAGAAAGAGAACAGGCAAGACGAAGAAAACTTCGGAATCTGCAACCGCAGCAGAGAAAAAGGCAATATAACATATTGAAAAAAATGAAGATTTAAAATAAATCGTGACAATAATGGTTCGAGAGAGAATACATTTAATTGAAACTGAATCGGGGTGAATTATTAAAGATAATAGACTTGAAAATTTTGGAATTATTCGATAATAATATTGGATATATTAATATTGAAACAGTCAAGATATGGCAGACCATATATCCAAGAAAGAAATTGACCTCCTTGTCGGATTACCGGCAAGGGGGTTTTTTTTGACAGGAGGCTCTGGTGAAGGGATTTAGACATAAAGACCTCTTAGGAATGGGACAATTATCAGTTGAGGATATTGAACTTGTCCTGGATACTGCTGAATCGCTGAAGGAAATCTCCCAGAGGGAGATAAAAAAGGTCCCCACCCTGAGAGGAAAAAGCGTTGTCAATTTTTTCTATGAGCCAAGCACAAGAACTCGAACTTCATTTGAAATGGCGGCAAAGAGGCTCAGCGCCGATACGGTAAGCCTGTCCGCTACAGGAAGCAGCATGGTAAAGGGAGAAACACTTATCGATACGGCCAGGAATCTTCAGGCAATGAGTCCGGACCTAATTGTCTTAAGGCACTCTTCAAGCGGTGCTCCTCACCTGCTGGCAAGGGAGGTGAAGGCCGGAATCATAAATGCAGGGGATGGAATCAATGAGCATCCCACTCAGGCGCTGCTCGATTTATATACAATCAGGGAAAGGATGGGCAAAATCAAGGGTTTAAAGACTGCCATTATCGGGGACATCGAGCACAGCAGAGTGGCAAGGTCCAATATCATCGGCTTAACAAAAATGGGTGCTGAAGTTACAATATCAGGCCCCCCCACCATGATTCCCCTCAGGGCAGATTCCCTCGGCGTAAAAGTGGTCTATGATCCTGCTGAGGCTGTTAGAGACAAGGATGTAATCATGGTACTCAGGATCCAGCTGGAGAGGCAAAGCAAAATTTTGTTCCCAAGTGTCAGGGAGTACTCTGCCTGTTTTGGAATTACCAAGGAAATTTTGAAAAGGGCAAGGGAAGACGCTATTATCATGCACCCTGGTCCTATAAATCGTGGGGTCGAGCTGGCCTCGGATGTTGCCGATGGTCCCCATTCAGTCATACTTGACCAGGTGGCCAATGGCGTTGCAGTGCGTATGGCCTTGCTTTATCTTCTAATTGGGGGATCAAGAAGTGACGATATTGATTAGTGGCGGTGATGTTGTTGATCCTGAAAAGGGTGAGGTAAGAAAGAAGGATATTCTTGTTGAAGCCGGCAAAATTTCAGGTATTTTCTCCCCCGGAGAATTTGTGAAAACTGAGTCTCAGTTAAGGATAATCGATGTATCTGGAAAGATTGTGGTACCGGGATTGATTGACATGCATGTCCATCTGAGAGAGCCGGGGGAAGAGTACAAGGAGACCATAGCAACAGGAGCCATGGCGGGCGCCGCCGGAGGATTTACAGGCCTTGCCTGTATGCCCAATACGATCCCGGCGAATGACAACAGTTCGGTGACGGAGTTCATTTTACAGCAGGCATACAAGGCAAATATCTTAAGGGTATATCCTATAGCGACAATTACGAAAGGGAGAAAGGGAGAAATCCTCACTGAGTTTGGCGACCTTAGAAATGCCGGTGCAGTTGGTGTTACGGATGATGGCTCCCCTGTAATTAGCAGTGAGATAATGAGACGGGCACTGGAATATGCGAGGTATCATAATTTGACTGTTATATCCCACTGCGAAGATACTGCCCTTTCCAAAGGCGGAGTTATGCACGAAGGGACGGTATCAGCTCAGATAGGTCTACAGGGGATCCCTTCCGAAAGCGAAGAGATCATGGTGGAACGGGAGATATCACTTGCAAGACTTACCGGATGCCCTGTGCATATTGCCCACGTTAGCACGTCAGGATCCGTTGAAGCGATAAGGCGTGCCAAGGAAAAAGGAATTCAGGTTACGGCCGAAACGGCGCCACATTATTTCAGCCTCGATCACAGCGCCGTTATCGGATATAATACCAACGCAAAGATAAATCCCCCCCTAAGGACCCCGGATGACATTCAGGCCATAAGGGAAGGACTTGCTGAAGATGTTATTGATGTTATCGCTACGGATCACGCGCCTCACAGCCCTCTTGAAAAAAATCTCGAATTTGATAAAGCCGCCTTTGGCATTATAGGCCTTGAAACGGCCTTACCTTTGACCATGGCTCTCGTTAGGGATGGGGTATTAAGCCTTCCCGCGGCCATAAAAAAGTTATCCCATGCCCCGGCCTCTATTCTGGGTGTATGCGGCGGGTGTATCGAGAAGGGGGCTTCAGCGGACCTTGCGGTTATTGATCCGGAGTGGGAGTATGTATTGAAAGAAGAAGATATCCTGTCCAGGAGTAAAAATTCTCCCTTTATAGGCAGGACTCTGAAGGGGAGAAATATCATTACCATGGTAGAGGGGCGCATTGTCTGGTCAAGAGACACAGAGCATATTAGTGGTTGATGATGACAGGAGCATGAGGGAGTTTCTTGAGATCTTGCTCACCAAGGAGGGATATCAGGTATTTCTCGCGGATAGTGGTGAAAAGGGCTGTGAATTATTAGAAAGGCATCAATTCGATCTCGTCGTAACGGATATCAGGATGAGAGGTGTCAATGGTATTGATGTCCTAAAAAGGGCGAAGCAGGTCAGCCCGGATACCATGGTAGTAATGATCTCTGCTTTCGCCACCGCTGATACCGCTGTAGAGGCCATGAAAGAAGGGGCATACGATTACATACCCAAGCCCTTTAAAGTAAAAGAGTTCAAAAAGGTAGTCAAAGAAACCCTTAAGGCAAAAAAAATCGTGCCCCTCAAAGGAGATAAAGATAAGGGCGGACTACATTATTATTTTGATTGCCTTATCGGGGAAAGCCCCCAGATGAGAAAGGTCTATGACCTTATTGAACGGGTTGCCCGGACCAAGACCAATATTCTGATCACAGGGGAGAGCGGAACCGGGAAAGAACTCGTAGCAAGGGCAATTCATAGAGAGAGTTCAAGGAGAGACAGGCCGTTTGTGGTCATCAATTGCGCTGGAATCCCTGAAAGCCTGATCGAGAGCGAATTATTTGGTTATAAGAAGGGAGCGTTTTCAGGCGCTGCGGCAGATAAGGAAGGATTGTTCGATGTTGCTGACGGGGGGACGGCCTTTCTGGATGAAGTGGGGGACTTGACTCCTGCTATCCAGGTTAAACTTTTGAGGGTCATCCAGGAGCGCACCTTTACTGCTGTTGGCGGGACAGAAGAAAAGATGGTGGATGTGAGAATTATTTCTGCCACCAACAAAAGTCTTGAGGGAGAGGTCATTGAAAAAAGGTTCCGGGAGGATCTGTTTTTCCGATTAAACGTAATCCAGATATCGATGCCTCCATTAAGGGAGCGGGAAGGAGACCTCCCTCTATTAAGTCAGTATTTTATTGAAAAATATTCAAGCGAGCTTGGTAAAGATGTAAAGAAGATATCAGCCTATGCAATGGATATATTGAGCCAGTATTCATTTCCTGGAAATGTGCGGGAACTGGAAAACATAATCGAACGGAGTGTAGCACTTGAGACCTCAAACATCGTGTTGCCTGAAAGCCTTACACTATCACATTTTCGAAATAAACCGGAAAGCACCCATGAAAAAAGTGTTGGGACCGAACTCACCCGGAAAGGAATCAATCTTAACGAAGTTATGGCTGGTGTAGAGAAAGATTATGTCCTTAAAGCCCTGGAAATGGCCCGTGGTTCAAAACAAGACGCTGCAAAATTGTTGGGGATTAGTTTTGAGTCATTCAGGTATCGTATGACAAAGTTAGGATTATAGAATAGTCAAGGACCTATCTCCGAATTGTAATGTTGAATATCAACAATTCTTTGTTGAAATTACCCGGTTTGGGTATTGGATGACCTTATTTTTTTTAGGAGAAATGGTTGTTCATTTTCATTCTATTCATAACTTATTGATTATTTAATATAAAATATGGCGAGTGTTCCTTATATGAGTTTTGGCACAATATTTGTATGTTAAAATCCAGTATATGCTAAAATTGACAAAAATAAGGAAGGGAAAGGAGGTGAATTCCTGGTTTAGTAGAAATTAGATTGATCATGATCAATGTTAATTAACTAAAGGAGAAAAATAATGTTATCCAAATTTCTTAAAAAAGAAGAGGGGTTTACGCTTATCGAGCTGATGATCGTCATAGCCATTATCGGTATCCTTGCAGCGATCGCCATCCCCCAGTTCAGCGCATATAGGACCAGATCCTATAATGCGGCAGCCCAATCGGATGTGAAAAATGCCGCCACGGCCGAGGAAGCATACTATGTAGATAAATCTGCATATGCAAACCCCGCTAACCTCACAGGTTCTACGTATGGCTACATGCAATCAGGGGATGTTGTTATTGGCGGGTCAGGTACTACTTCTTCATATAGTATTACTGCTTACCACACCAGCGGAAACAAGACCTATACCCTGACCGGTCCAGGGGGTTCAATAACCTCGAATTAGATTTGTATTTAATATTTATCAGGGGAATCAGCAAAAAATGGCTGATTCCCTTTTTTTATCCTTGGAGCAGGGCGCTTGATCAGATTATCCTGGGTTCATCATTTTAAGAGGTTTAATTTACTGTTTCGTTTTCATTACTTTAGTGAGATTCTTTTTCGCCGTTTCATAACCTGGATTGATCTGAATAGCCCTTTTAAAATGGGAAATGGCATCGGCGGAGTTTCCCTCTTGTGCAAGTATTGCCCCAAGATTGTTATGGGCGATTGCATTATCTGGGTTAATCCTTAAGACATTGGAAAAATAGTAAATGGCCTTATCATATTTGCCAAGGTGGTAAAAAACAGAACCCAGGTTCAGAGAAGCTTCAATATATTCAGGATCTATAGCCAGTGCCGCCTTGTAATGGGCGATGGCCTTATCATATTGCAGAATCGACTGAAATGCATTGCCGATGTTAAAGTGCACCTCATGTTCCATCCCCTTCACAGCTAAGGCCCTGTAAAAATGGGCTATTGCATCCGCTTCCCTTTCTTCAAGGGCCAAAGCCAAACCAAGGTTGTTATGTGCAATAAGGTCATCTTTATTTACTTCAACGGCGTGTTCAAAGAGGGTAATTCCATTTTGCCAGTAGCCTAATTGAATACATGTTAATATGAGGAGAGGAAGAATGATAATACAGCATATAAAAGGATATATCTTTATTCTTCGTAATTTTTTCAGGAGGCGATAAAGTCCCCATGAAAAGGCTATGGAAAGGCCAATCAAGGGGACATAGGAATACCTGTCCGCCATGGAATGGCTTCCGATTTGTATTAGGCCGATAACAGGTAAGAGAGTTACGAGGAACCAGAGCCATCCAAAGAGAAGATAGGGATGTCGGCGATGAAATTTTATTGAAATGAAGGAGATAATAATCAATAAGGAAAAAGAGACGGTAATCTTCCATATAGGCAATGGCCCATAGGGTGGATAATGAACAGAAAGCCCTATGGGCAAGAGTGATTCATAGATGTAGTTACCGTAGGAGACAATGGCATTGGCCAGCCTCGTCCATATGGGAAGAGATTCAAGTGATATAACGGCTCCATAATCTTTTTCAGAAAAATAGGTAATAAAAACAGATATCAGTGAAAAAATGAATAGGGGAATTTTTTCCACAATTAATCTAAGATAATTGGTCGGGGTATGTATTGAGATTATTTGAATGGCTTGTGAATCGAGTTTGTTACAGGACTGTCCGGCATCAATGCGGCAAAGCGGCCAGTAGTCCAGAAGAAGCAGTATAAAAGGCAGCGTTACAAGCATCGGTTTTGCCATGAGACCCATAGAAAAGGAGAGTAGTACCAGCAGGTAACTTTTAATACTCCCCCGTTTTACATACCGGATGTAAATCAACATGGTCAACATCCAGAAAAATGTACTCAATACATCCTTTCTGCTGGATGCCCAGGCAACTGGCTCAACATGCAATGGATGAACCGCGAAAATTACCGCGACTAAGAGACTTGGTAAAAGTGCCCCGGTCATTTTTTTGAACAGATAAAAGAGCATCAGGACATTGATTGTATGGAGTAAAAGACTCATGAAATGGTGCCCGCCTGGATTCAATCCGAAAATCTGGCAATCCAGCATATGGGATAGCCAGGTCAAGGGAAACCAGAAACCAGCGGAAATATTTGTAAAGGACCAAATAAGACCTCCCAGTGTCAATCCCTTCTTCACCATGTTATTTTCAGTGACATATAGATGATCATCGTAGGGGACAAATTCGTGGTTTATAACAGGCATGAAGACAAGAAAAGTTATAAAAAAGAGAAAAAGACCTACCCAGAAGGAGCGATTCATATTAAAATAAAAACAGATCTTTTCAACTCTATCGTTTAGGTGCAAAATATATTGACTCCACAGTTTAATAAAATCATATTATAAATCCTATTAGCAATTTTAGAATGTCAGTAATTTGAGAGTATTATGTTTCACTAATCGGGTACACCCAATAATGAAAAGAATTAAACAGACCTTCTATTCTGAAATGACACCTTCCACCTTTTTTCAAGGGGATCTCCAGGTAAAAAAAATCTCGGCCAAAGTATATCTGCTTTTCGAAAATAGGAATTTCATTACAAAATATTCTTAGAATGCTACTTTTTATAACAAAGTTTAACGAAGAAGCTTCATCTCCTTTAAAAATTTCCCCTGAAACTAATCCTTTATACCTGCAAACCAGGATACCACCTGATTCAGGGACATTGAGATCAAAATTTTCCATGGTTACATAGGGTCTTCCACCATCCCAAAAATCCTTTCCCTCCATAAGACAACCAACAACAGGTTTTTCCTGATATTGTTTATATGTATAGTTGCATTCTTTCTCAGAAAATGGATCACCCACGTCGAAATCTGAATAGGGGTGTTCGTAGGGAGGTTTGTCTTTTATTTTATTAAGGTCTATAAGATTAATTTTTGCAAATTTATTTCCCATATACTCAAATGTCCTTGCATGATCCGGCTTAAAGTGCCGTAGCCAATTGTCAACCTGTGTATTCCTGTAATAATCCACATAGATGATTTTTTTTGCATAGAACTTCTGCACATATTCGGATATTTCAAGATCTCGATTATAGTACTTTACATGTTTTCCAAGATATGGATCAACACTGACAAGAAGGATGTGAAGGTTTAAACGACCATCTGACCAATAAAGAGGTCCCATATCTTGAACAAGAACATGATATTCAGGATATTCATTAAGTAAATAGTCTGAAACTTCCTTGTGCCTGGAAAATTGTTCGATATTGTATCTTTTGGCTGAAAGAGAGCCATAAAACTGGAGGGAATTGAGGAGAAAGAAAAAAAGCATAGCAAAATAATAAAAGGCTTTCCGATCGATCTTGATATTATAGAGGGAATAAAAAGCAAATCCAAAAAAAAATGGTGTGAGTATTTGGATATGCCTGTTTTGGTGTGCGGCTGGATATATAGTAAATGCGTCTCCCATTATAAGAAACAAAAGAAATATCATTATTGGGGCAAGCCATTCCCTTTTGTATTTACATAGGCCAAATATGGAAAAAACAAACAGGAAAGGGGGGAATGTCCCAAGCCAGGCAGAAGTATAGGCTCCTATTTTATGCCTTGTGGGATACAGGCCGAGCAGGCCGCCTTTGATCTGATCTGTGACAACGGAAAAGGCATCTTCAAAACCTTCTAAAACGCCATGATAGTGAAAAATATTTTGGGGTAAGACGCCTTGAGGCAAAAAACTACCTGAGAGTATTTTGTAGATTCCAAATGGTATCAAAATAGGAATGAGAGCGGGAACGAATTTCCACTTATTATCTCCTTTTTTTATCATAAGCCGAAAAATAACAAGAAAGATATATATGGCGATACCCTCAGGCCTCATTAATGAGGCAATGATGCTGAAGGTCATAAATACAGGAAATGATTCCAAGTATGCCAAAGCACCCCAAAAAAACAAAAAAAGGAAGCCAAAATTTGTAGAAAAAATATTACTGAAGACACCATTAAAAAGAATGCTCAACAGGGTGCTTGGGAAGGCCACTTCAGGAATATATCTCTTGCAGAACTTCCATATGAAATAAGAGCTAAAGAGTGTAACAATTAAGCATTCAATATATGCCCAGAACACAAAGGAAGAGAGGGACTTGAAACCTAACCAGTATCCTACAGAGAAAAAAAGAGGACTTAAAAGATCCGAAAGGATAGTGGTAAAAGGTTCCCCGGGTACGATTTGAAGGGGATGACCATGTACCCAACTCCGTGCAACAGCAAGAGTACACATTGTATCTGGATTGGGCATACTCCAGGCGCCTATACTTGGATCACTGGCTATTTGTAGATAAATTATCCACTGTAAAACGATGACTGTGAAAATAAAAAAAAGTTTTTTCCTCTCATCATCGATATTTTGAAAAAATCCTATTTTCATAAACATTATCCTTTACAGTTTAATAATGAACTCAATCTTATATCAGACCACCTTTTTTGAGCTGATCTTGCAGGGATATTCCATAGGCTATTGGCTTTGTTGGTCAATACAAGCATCTTGAAAGCGTAACAGTATGTTTTCTTTGGAAAATAGGGATAATGTTTAATAATACTGTATGTTAAGAAATAATGGCTTTTGAGAGATTAGGATATTGCCTGATTTATGATTAAATTTAACTGGATTTAAATCTGATCCGTAATAATGTAGTTTTCAATTAAAAGCATGCTAATGCAAGATCAATAAAATTGTGCTATATATTTTACAGAGTGCTCAGGGGTAAGGCATTTTAGATCCCCCAAAAGCTTTTACAATTTTATTATAAGAGGATGATATTTATCAATACTATACAAACAGAAATGTGACAATGATCTCCATTATTTTACCCACATATATAGAATTTGAGAATATCGGTATTATCATTCCCAAGCTTATTAGTGTTTTAAATAGAGAAGACATCCAAGGTGAGATAATTATTGTGGATGATGACTCCCCGGACGATACAGCGCATATCGCATTAAAATTCTCTGAAAAATATCCTGTAAAGGTGCATGTTCGCAAAAATGAAAAAGGATTATCAAGCGCTGTAATCATGGGCTTTAATTTGGCAAAAGGAGATATATGTGTCGTAATGGACGCGGATCTCAGCCATCCTGTTGAAAAAATACCGGAAATGATAAGGCCCATTTTGAAAAATAGGTGCGATTTGGTTGTTGGAAGCAGAAATATATCAGGCGGAGGTTCTGAGGGGTGGCCCCTTTCAAGAAAGATAATGAGCAGTGTTGCGGGATATCTGGCAAAAGGATTAACAGGCCTTTCTGATCCAACAAGCGGGTTTATGGCCGTGAGAAAGAGTGTCATCGATGGAATAAAGCTTGACCCCCTTGGTTGGAAGATTGTTCTGGAGGTCGCGGTAAAAGCAAAGCCAAGAATTCAGGAATTGCCTATAACATTCTCAGAAAGAAAGAGAGGAAAGAGCAAGCTTGGCATCAGGGCGCAGATAGATTACATTCGTCATTTATGGAGATTGTACTGCCATCAATATCCCGGCTTTTTTCAATTCGTTAAATTTTGCCTTGTAGGCATCTCGGGAATCGTTATAGATACAGCAATTTTGGTGGGACTTGTTGAATTCGTCTCTTTCGATCCGCGTTTTGCAGCTATTTTTGCCTTTACCGCGGCTGTTAGCTGGAACTATATTTTTAACCGCATCTGGACATTCAATCAAGGCCCAAAAACGAAAATAGTTTATACTTACATTACCTTTATAATAATCTGTACAATTGGGCTGAGTATCCGAATCGGCGTAATGCATTTATTGATCAAGTATGTGAGAATGAGTGAAAGTCCCTGGTATGTCCTTGCGAGCCTAATAGGTATCGCCGCGGCCACGATATTCAACTTTTTAGGCAGCAGGTATCTGGTTTTTTCAAGATTATTTAGTGAATAATGTAATTCCTTATGACATTTAAAAAGACAAGTTTTAACTCTATAGTCCCCAAATAGCTCGGCGCCTTAAATGGATACCTTCTTTTTAAAACGTTATTTCCCTTTTTTTCTGATAATTATTCCCTTTATTGTCTATCTGAGCACAATTTGCCCCACAGTATATCTCGGAGACAGCGGCGAGCTAACTGTCGCTGCATTTTCTCTCGGAATACCTCATCCAAGCGGTTATCCCCTTTATGCGCTACTTGGAAAATTATTCTGCCTGATACCGGCCGGAAATGTTGGTTTCAGGATGAACCTGATGTCAGTCGTATTCTCCTTAGGAACTGTATGGATTGTCTACTCTATTATATATAAAATGACATCGTCCATGCCATCATCCATTTTTGGCTCCTTCACGCTTGCCTTTACATCCCTTTTTTGGGGGCAAACGGTGTCGGCTGAGGTCTATCCCTTGTATATCTTCTTTTTGGCATTGTTGATAAGGCTTTTAATCTACTGGGATGAAAATAGGGACCTTTCCCGTCTGGCTGTTTTTGCTTTTGTTATGGGGCTTAGTTTTCTCAATCATCTACAGACAATAATGATGGCCCCTTCAACATTGCTTTTCCTGATGATTGCAGATCGTAAAAAGGTAATCAATCTTAAAACGATTGTGATACTTTCTGTATTTTTCTTCCTTGCCTTGACCGTCTATGTCTATCTTCCCATACGCACTCATGCAGGTGCTGCCATCCATTGGGGTGATCCCGATAGCCTGAATAATTTTATGAATGTGATCAGCGGGAAAAACCACCGTTCCTCCTATGTATTTAATAAATCACTCATGGAATATATATCCAGGGGTCAAGAAGCATTCTGGATTGTTATTAAGCAATACGGGATTATCCTGTTATTTGCCATATGGGGCTTTATCAAACTGCGGTCATTACGATGGAAGGTATTTTACCTTGGAATAATTGTGTTCGATTTTTTTTATACCATTTTTCTCAACACCGTGAATATTGAAATCACCCCCTTTAATCTGCCGACTCTAATTGTTATTGCCGTCCTGGCGGGCATTGGAGTTTCATATCTATTAAAGAGATGCAGGGAATATGATCTTAAGACTAATATGAGATTATATCAAATTTCAAAAATTGGCTGCTTAGTCATACCCGTGATTTTCTTAATTTCAAACTATGGAATTAGTAATCAGAGTCGCAACTATGTGGCCTATGAGCATGCGGAAAACATTTTTAGAACGGTCAACTACGGAGGAACTGTTTTCATTGATGGGGATAACAATCTCTTCCCCCTCACCTATAACCGGATTATTGAGCGAATGCGGGAAGACGTGACACTGTATGACCGGTATAATCTATTTTTTAGAATACCATACATGGGTGATGATAAGGGGGGATCCGTTTACCATGGAGATTGGGAGAGTCTTCGTAATACGCTCGAAAAGGAAGTCATTAAAAAAAGAACTGCTTATGGCGTCTATTTTTCTGTGTTTAATCCATATATTATTTCGATGCCTGAGAATTATGACCTAATCCCATATGGCATTCTTTCAAAGGTTGTTAGCAATCGAATGGACATCAATCAAAAAAAACGCGCACATATATGGAATTATTATGCCACAGAGAGCCTGGAGGATAATTTTTACCACGATTATATGAATCGTGAGGTAACCGCCACATATCATTTAAATAAAGGTAAGCATCTTATAATGTTGGGGGGTGTCGAAGCAGGTCTGAAGAGATTAAAACTGGCTTCAAAAATCGGATACAATGACGATCTCATACATACGCAATTGTCGCTATTATTTTCAGATTTTGGATTTTTCGATGAGGCAAAGGAAGAGCTGGAAAAATCACTTCTTCTCTGTGAAGACCTTGCCGGTGTATATAATAACTGGGGTTATTATTATTCTAAACGTGGTGATTTAGATAAAGCAATTAATTCATTGAAAAAAGCTGTGGATCTGGATCCTAAGAATGTACTCTATTACAATAACCTTGGATCCATTTTGCTGGATGCCGGAAAAAAAGATTCAGCCATTGAAGTTTTTAATAAATCATTATCAATTGATAGGAACCAGAAAGATATTGAAAAGATTGTAAAGGAGTATAGCAGGGAGAATGGAGATAAAATACAATAATTCGCTCAGTGATTTAAATCACTCTTTTAAACACAGGTTCATTAAGCATGCTGCTGTAATCTTAATGATGTTTTCAATTATAATAATTTCGGTCTGGGTAAGAGCGCTTATTGGATCAATGAATAATTATAGCAAAGGTCGAGACTATTTTAATAGAGAGCAATATATAAAGGCTATTACTTTTTTTGATCGTTCAATGCATTGGTACACGCCATTTAATCCATATATAGAGAGATCGGCAGGATATTTATGGAAAATAAGTAAACAGGCTGAACGAATTAATGATAAAAAGATGTCTTTAATAGCACTTGAAACCATCAGAAACAGCTTTTATTCAGCAAGGAGTTTTTATTCACCCGGCACTAAATGGATTAAAAGGTGCGAAAGTAAAATAGGCAATATTATTGATAGTCAAGATGAATCGATCTTTCAGGAAAAGAATAATAGTGGTAAAGACACTATATATTCACCAAATATGGAATATAATGACCCGAATATCTTCTGGACAATTCTTTTGGAAATAGGTCTGTTTGGTTGGATTGGATCTGTTATTGGATTTACTTATTTCTATTTAAGATCAGATAAGAATAATAGATATGTCCGCACATATTGTTTCTGGATATTGGTTGCAGGAGTCACTTATGGACTATGGATTCTTGGAATGGTCAAAGCATAACGAAATTGTTTAGATACTTTTTTTTGATATACTCTCCCTTCCTTTAAGCATAAGAATAACGATAAGCCCGAGGATCATGATAGCCTGTACGATTCCAAGAAAGGCCTCTGTGGGGCGCTGATTCATTATTAAAAGGGCGCTCACCCCCAGGCAGATGGAAACAATGGAGATAATAAATACCACCTCCTTGTGTGCGAAACCCAGGAAAAGCAGCCGGTGATGCAGGTGATCTTTGCCGGCGTGAGCTAACAATTCAAAAATATTATTGGTCTGCCGGTTTTTTATCCGCGAAAGGGTAATATATACCATATCGAATATCAGCACACCAAAGATAAGTACCGGGGTGGTCAATGAAACAAATTTACTGGTGTCTGACCACCTGCCTAATATAGCCAATCCCGCAAGGGTAAAACCCAAAAAGGTACTGCCTGCGTCTCCCAGGAATATACGGGCCGATTTACCGAACCTGAAGTTATGGGGCATAAATCCGATGCAGGAGCCCATCATGGCCACAGAAAGCCAGCCCAGTGTTGGCTGATGCGTCTGAAAGGAAATTATGCCCAGAAAAGCGGAGATTATTATGGACATTCCTGTGGCAAGGCCGTCCATGCCGTCAAAAAAATTCATGGCATTGGTCAGACCGACAATCCATAGTAGGGTCAGGGGCACATTGATTAAGGGGGCCCAGGCTTTGGAATAAAAAAAAGTAAACTGAATATCTCCGAAAAAAATTATAAGCAGGGTGATGACTATCTGAATGATAAATTTTACAAAGGCAGAGAGGGGACGAATATCATCCCAGAGACCCATAACCATGATCATACTTCCTCCAAACATGAGAATCTTCATGCCGGGAAGAAAGATATTGTTTGATAGAATAGAAAGGAAGAAAGCCAGATAAATGCTCAAGCCCCCCAGAAGAGGAGTAGATTGCTGGTGTATCTTACGCCAGTTGGGCCTATCAAGGATATTAAGCCGCGATGCAGTCAGGCGACAGAAGGGTGTTATGAAATAACTGGCAAGGAAGGAGAAGAGTAATATATAGAGCCACCTGATACCAGAACTGAAATAAAGGGATTTTACCGGTGGCAATGCCAGTAAAAAAAGCAGTATACCCAATAGAATCTGCCATATTATCCTAATCGCCAAGTGCAATCCCCTTCCTGTTCATTTGTTCAATATACACACTGCGGATCGACTCTACCATCAGTTGGGAACTGAATCGGAGGGAGATCTTCTTCCTTCCCTCTCTTCCCATTGCAGAGGCGAGGCCCTTGTCCATTAATATCTTTCTCAGGGCCTTTGAGAGTTCCTTTACATCGCCAGGAGTTGTTAGAATGCCGTTAATCCCGTCATCCACCAGGTCCGGGATACCTCCCACGCGGGTTGCCACCACGGGCTTTTCCATTGCCATGGCTTCCAGCAGGACCCTGCCCATGCCTTCATAAAAAGAGGGTAGAACAGCCACATCAAAGCTCGCGACAATCTCCGAGACATCCATTTGAAAGCCCGTGAAGAGCACGGACTCCTTGAGTCCAAGCCCGCACACAAGATCATTGAGCCTATCATGGAGATAACCTTCACCCACTATAATCAGCTTCGCCTTTTTTATCTCCCTTTTTAAATCTCTAAAGGCCTTGATCAGGACGTCGTGGCCCTTTCCGTCCCAGAGCTTGGACACAATCCCTATGACTTCATCATCCTGTCCGATATGCCATTTCTCCCTGATCCGATTTTTCTCGTCATTGTCTACAGGATGAAACTTGCCCAGGTCAATCCCGCTGTAGATCTTTGTTACCTTTTCTTCTTTAATGATCTTCTCTCTCAGGGCCCATTCTATGAGGGGCTGTGATATAAAGATTACCTTGTCACACCAATTGGAAGCGAGTCTTTCAAGATTTCGAAACAGTATCCTGCGCCATTGAGGCTCCTGATCATGAAAGGCAAAACCATGGACTGTATGTATAACAACAGGGACACGGGCAAGCCGGGCCGAGAGGCGGCCCAGGAATCCCGCCTTGGAATTATGGGTATGGACAATATGATAATATCTCTTCTTCAGGAAAAAGAATAATTCCATCAAAGCAAAGAGGTCCCTGAGGGGATTGAGCGGCTGTACAAGGTTCCTGATGGGCCAGACCTTTATATTATTGGCCCGCACCAGGTCTATCAATCTGCCCCCCGGCGCGCAGGCCAACTCAGGATCAAATATCTTTTTATCCATTCCCTCCATGGTGAGGAAGGTATTGATACCGGAGCCGCTGATAACCGGAAGCGTGTGAATATGGAGGACCCTAATCATCGTTTGACAAGCATATAGTTTAATGAATCCACGACCATTGAAGGAAGTAGCCTTGCCTTTTAACCTTAAAACTTGAACCTTAAACCTTATTATCAGGCATATCCTCTTTTATTCCCCTTATTCTGTTCAATGTTTCTGAAATTTGATGCACAACCCTGTCGAGACCATATTTGCGTATATACTTCCAGCTCCTCCTGTCTTTAAAAAAAAGATAGGTCTTCGATACCTTGGTTAAAAAGATATTAAAGTCATTGTCATCCACCTGTATCCTTCCGATTGAATAGAGGTCACTCCCCCTGTTTGTGGGGCATTGGGTTAAAAACGCCCTGTATCCCTCTGATATCAATAGATCCCGGATCTTTATTCTCGGCACACCCTCCTTGACCCCAAAGTAACGCACCTCTTTTCCCAGCCTGTCTTCCAGTTCTTTTTTGAAATCAATCACGTGTCTCTGAAGAAGATCCTCGGGGACGTTATTGATGTTCAAACTGTGATCTTCATAGGCGCCTATTGTGATATCATTATTAACCAATTCCTTCAGGTCGCCCCATGAGATATAATTAACAACACCCTCACCCACCTGAACACTTTTCCCCACTTTCAGGGGCGAAATCAGGACGGTACAGGGTGAATGATTTTCCAAAACACGGGGGTAAACGAATTCATAAAAATCCATATATCCGTTATCAAAGGTGAGCGAGATGGGCCGCCTCATTTCTTTGGCCCTTTTCCTCTCCATGTAATCAACGGCTTCATCAATGGTGATAATCCGGAAATTATTCCGGGATAAATAGTCTATTTGCTTGTCAAAGGCATCAACGGAAAGCCACAGTCTGTGATTAGAATGATTTTTAGTCACATTTTGATACTGGATAATCGATAGCTCCCTTAATCGCATGGATTCCCCTTCTGCTATGATTTTATTGATTATTTACGATGATCTATTAACATAAATCTATTATAACGGAAAGCAGTTTTAGTTCATTCGGCTAATAATTAAGCATTTTAAAATTTATCAATTTTACTCAGTAATGTCCGGTTATAATATTGCATAGTAAAATCTATCGATTGTAAAGGGC
>CAZGIZ010000043.1:0-30388 GCA_964526655.1 uncultured Desulfobacteraceae bacterium
TGTGAAGGCCCTTGGCGGGCCTGATTGATCGGACGTTATCGTAAGTGTATTCCTCACCGGCCTTCATATCTTGGACCACAAAGAGGGAACGTCTGAAGACTTTACTTGCCTCCTGTTTTTCAGTAACTTCATAGGAAATCTTACCCATGGCCTTTTCAACGATTCGAATGGATTCGACCATCTCCCTGAATTCATGAGGTTCCATGGAAAAGGAACTGTCAGGTCCTGGATCGGACCGTGTCAGGGTAAAATGTTTCTCGATAACAGATGCCCCGAGGGCCACCCCGGCAATGGAGACAGCGCTTCCCAAGGTGTGGTCAGAAAGGCCGGCTGGAAGGGAAAAGGTCTCGGATAGGTGCCTGATCGTGTGGAGGTTCATCTCTTCCGGGGGAGAGGGGTATGCGCTGGTGCATTTCAGCAGGACAATATCGGTTGAGCCTTTCTCCCGCAGTGTTGCCACGGCCTCTTCGATCTCACCAATAGATGCCATCCCTGTAGAGAGTATGACGGGCTTACCCGTATCGGCTATCTTTGTTAACAAAGGGATGTCCACTATTTCGAAGGAAGCCACTTTGTACGCCGGGACCCCCATCTCTTCCAGAAAATCAACCGCGGAAGGATCAAAGGGAGTGGAAAATAGGTCCAAATCCAGTTTGGTTGCAAGATCCATTAGTTTCGGCTGCCAATCCCATGGTGTATAGGCGTCTTTGTAGAGGTCGTAGAGGGTTCTGCCCTCCCAGATGGAGCCTTTTCCCACGCGAAAGTAGTCCTTGTCACAGTCTATGGTGAGCGTGTCAGGGGTGTAAGTCTGGAGTTTTACGGCATCAGCCCCTGCATCTTTGGCAGCTTGGAGAATAGCCGTAGCCTTATCAAAATCCCGGTTATGATTTGCGGACATCTCGGCAACAATATAGGTGGGATGCCCCGGTCCGATCTTTTTGTCATTGATCATGATCTCGCGTTTCATTGTGCTGCGCCTCCATCATAGACCATTCTGACAGCATCGAATCCATTAAAAATTTCATCTCTGATCTTATGATAGCCCGACTTTTCAAATGCCCTAATAGATGCATAATTCTCCCTTTTAATGAGGGCAATGACACGATCACCTTTTTTCTCCTTCATGTATTTTTGAGTCGCCTGACGGATCAGCTCTCGGCCGAGGCCGCAGCCCCTGAAATCCGGAGAAAGATTCAAGGATACGAACGTCGATCGACCGTCGCTCTCAAATCGTGTCTGACCTAAAGGGATACCATCCTGGTTTGATGCGAGGTAAAAGGCAATTTCAGGATTCTGAGCCCGCCTATTAAACCAGGATTTATGCGTTTCAAAAGGGATATAATCTGATGAAAAGGACATGGCTCTCGTGACAGGATCGTTTGTCCATTTCCATAAAATCTGGCAGTCTTCTAACTTTACATCCCTAAGTTCAAGTTTTGTCCGTGACATTTCTTCAACTATTCGATTTACCCCGTGCCCATCCAGGAGTTTTTTCCCATTTTTTGAAAATTTCACTCTCATCTCTTTGGAAAGCAATAATTTCTCTATTGCCGAAGTTATATCTTCCAGTTCTAAGTCAGCATGCCAGCCGAGATTGACCGCCATATCTCTCTTCGCGTATTCCTCAGCGCCTGGTTTCTGGTTTTCACTCAGCACTATAATAAGGAAGGGCACGCCCAACAAGGCCAATTCCAGACAAGTGCCACCCCCCGCAGTAACGGCAATATCTGCCCAATACATAAGATCGGACATCTCCTTTACCGAGGATAAAAGCTCTCCAGTTAACTGGGTTGAAAGAAAAAATTGTTCAATTTCTTTTAGGTGGGGATTGGCCGGCCCGATAACGACTTTTAGTTGTATCTTATCCTTATCAAGCACTGAGATTGCCCTGATCACTTTTGTAGTGATATTATCCGGATCAGAGCCTCCAAAAGTTATCAGGATCTTATGTGCATGGGCGGGGACCTCTCTTTCTTTCACCCACAAACGCCAGAATTCTGGACGTATCATAGCGTATTTCACACCCAACAGAGATCTTGGCCTTCCATTTAGGTTATAATGGAGTGAATTCGCGTAAATATTTGGATTAAGCAAAAGGTCGCAATGATATTCAGGGAGGTGACTGTAATCGTCAATTATCATCAGATTACACCCCTCACTATGAATTGCCTTCTGAAATGGCTCGTCAAAATTATAGCCGTCCAGTATAATCCAATTTTTCTCAGCTCCATTTGGTCTGAAAAACTTTCTTGAAAAAGCGAGGGTTGCCTGTATATCAGAAGGGTGTGGATGGCTATGCTCTATTAACACAAATCGAAAACCGCCGTTATTGATTCGCTCAATCAGATTGTCATCCTCGCAGCAGCTTATAAAGGCTACATCACCTCCCCTATTTTTCCAGGCCCGAGCCAGGGCCATACAGCGCATGATATGCCCGACACCGATTCTGGGGCTTGCGTCAGTGCGGATTAAAAGTTGATTGGACATCTGATAGGCTTTTACATCTCTTGAATGAATTTTATCTCGACTAATCCTGCTGGAGATCTTTGATCAACTCACATAAATCTTCAACTTTTAGCCATTGAGTATTTGTTCCTGAATTATACTCGAAGTCCTCTGGAACCTGCTTGCAGCCGTTATCGCAGAAACGCCGTGTAAAGAATTGAAACGCCGGTTTGATCAAATAATAGTCTTCGTATTCCACCGTATTCCTGGCATCGTCCCTCGGGACCATTATTTCATGGAGTTTTTCTCCGGGTCTTATGCCGATTATTTCCGTTTCGCACTCTGGGCATACGGCCTTTGCCAGATCCATTATGTTCATGCTGGGTATTTTGGGAACGAAGATTTCACCTCCTACCATGATTTCCATGCATTTAAGCACAAAGTCAACACCCTGTTCCAGGGTTATCCAGAATCGTGTCATACGGGGATCCGTTATAGTAAGTTTTCCGTTTTTCTTTTGTTCAAGAAAGTATGGTATGACGCTGCCCCGGCTTCCTACCACATTCCCGTAACGGACCACACTGAAGATTGTCCCGTCCCTTTTTGTGTAGGAGTTCCCGGCGATAAAGAGCTTGTCCGAGCAGAGTTTGGTGGCCCCGTACAGGTTTATTGGATTTGCCGCCTTATCCGTGCTCAGGGCGATTACCCTATTCACGCCCTGATCGATGGCCACGTCTATGACATTCTGGGCGCCGATGATGTTTGTCTTTACGGCCTCAAAGGGGTTGTATTCGAGAGTGGGGACCTGTTTCAGTGCCGCCGCATGAATCACATAGTCCACACCCTGAAAGGCCCTTTTCAACCTCTCTCTATCCCTTACATCACCGATAAAATACCTTACTGGATATTTCCACATGGAGAATCTCTGTGACATGTCAAATTGCTTTAGCTCATCCCTGCTGAAGATTATGAGTTTTTTCGGTTTAAATCTCTCAAGGATGATCTCGGTGCATTTCTTTCCAAAAGAACCGGTCCCGCCCGTGATTAATACAACTTTATTGTTCAACATGACTGAACTCCCCTTTTTCTTGTCCACATCGGTAGCGGATTGTCGAATAGCATCTTTGTCATTGCTGTTGCCAAACTCTTCAATTGTCGATTTTACATTCCTTAAAAGGAATCACTCCTTGGAGGCCGTTTCTTATCGGATGTGATCGTAAAGCATCTCTATAACGTAATTCTGGCTTTCCTCATCCAGGTCGGGAAATAGGGGAAGGGATATGCATGAGGCATAATACTTCTCAGCCTCCGGAAACCGCTCAGAGTGATATACGTCTTTCTTCTGGTAGAAAGGTTGGCGGTAGATGGGTATATAATGAACCTGGCAGTGAATGCCTTTATCCTTTAGTCCAAGGAATAATGTATCGCGAGGCACCTTGCACCTTTCCCCTAACCTTAGGGTATATAGGTGGTAGCATGGATCAATGTCATCAGGCCAGGGGGGAAGGATAACCATCTCTTTTTTTACCAACTCCTTTAGTTCCTGATTATAACGCCTTACGATTTCCTGACGCCTGGCCTTTACTGTATTCAAGCGTCTTAACTGTGATAGACCGAGTGCGCATTGTATGTCCGTAATCCTCCCGTTATATCCCATGGATTGCATCTCATGATACCATGAAGGGAATGATTTCTGATTAACGAACTTAGAGGCTTCCCTCACTATGCCATGATTGGCAAGAAGCCTGAGTTTTTCAGCAAGATCATCATCGTTGGTCATTATGGCGCCTCCCTCCCCGGTTGTGATGGTCTTGACCGGATGGAAGGAGAAAACGGCCAAATCCGTGTGCGCGCATGATCCGCACGCATAGTCCGTTCCTTTGTGATGGTATCTTGAGCCAATACTGTGGGCCGCATCCTCGATCAGTTTAAATCCATATTTTTCAGCAAGCTCCTTGAAGCGTGGAAGATCCGCTGGCACGCCGGCAAAGTCAACGGGTATTACGACCTTGGGTATCTTCCGGGTCTCGCAATACTCCTCCACATTTTCCGGGGAGAGGCACAGGTTTTTGGGGTCGATGTCTGCGAAATCAGGTGTCCCCCCGCAAAAGGCTATGCAGTTTGCCGAAGCCACGAATGAAATGGGAGAAGTCAATCCCCTATCTCCCGACGCGACCTCCAGGGCCTGGCACGCAAGATGCAGGGCCATGGTCCCGTTGGTCACGAGAATACAGTGTCTTGCCCCGCATTGGCCTGCCAGTGCATCTTCAAATTCCCTGACTTTTGGACCCTGAGTCAACCAATCAGAGCGAAGCACGGAGCAGACGGCCTCAATATCCTCTTCATTAATATCCTGTCTGCCGTATGGAATGTTTTTCATCGTTCCACTTTATAAAATAACTTCGTGATTTTATGTAACGCAACTTCGCCGCTTTTCATAAAACCTCCAATGAGATATTACTCCTTGAAATAATCAATCACGTTCCGGATGATGGCGTTTAAATCGTGGGATGGATTGTATCCTGTCAACTCTCTTATCTTGGAAATATCCGGACACCTGCGTTCCATGTCCTCAAACCCTGGCCCGTAGGCCTTTTCATAGGGAATGAACTCCAGGTCTGACTTGCTGCCCGTCATCTCCTTCACCTTCAGGGCCAGGTCCTTGATGGCGACCTCTTCGTCGTTACCCACATTGAACACATCCCCTTCAGCGTCAGGATTCTCCATCAGCGTGACAAGGGCGTCTGTCACGTCCTTTACATGGCAGAAGCTCCTGGTCTGGGTGCCGTCGCCATAAACGGGTATGGGCTTTCCGAGAAGTGCACACTGGACAAAATTGGGAAGGACCATACCGTATCGCCCTGTCTGCCTTGGACCGACCGTATTGAACAATCGTGCGATTACTATGGGCAGCTTCTTTTCGTCAAAGTAGGCAAGGGCCAGGAACTCATCCAGGGTCTTGGAGCAGGCATATGCCCAGCGCCTCTTCTTGACGGATCCCATGACGCGGTTGTCGTCCTCTGAAAGGGTATGATCGAGGTGTTTCCCGTAGATCTCCGAAGTTGAGGCGATAAGGACCTTTTTTTTGAACCGGTTTGCGAGCCGCAGGACGGTCTCCGTCCCCTTGACATTGATTTCCAGGGTCTCAACAGGGTGATCCATAATATTTCTGACCCCGACCGCTGCCGCCAGATGATATATATGGTCCACCTTGAATATCAGCTCATTCATTACCGATTCATTCAATATGGTATCGACCACCAGGTGAACCTTTTTATTCTTTTGAATTTTTGCGATGTTTTCCAGTTTACCGGTCCACAAGTTGTCCACAATATACACCTCATGGCCCTGTTCAAGTAGTTTCTCAGCAAGATGAGATCCGATAAACCCCGCACCGCCCGTGATCAATGATTTCATCGCTTCACTCCATAAAATTGTTACACAATTTTATATAACGCGGCTTGCCCGCCTCCGGCAGGCTTTACCGCTTTATATTTCAGTATCAAGGGCCTCTCTCATACTCTTAGCGGTCTTTATTCCAATTCCATCTACCTCTGCCAATTCATCAACAGATGCGTTCATAACATTTGAGACAGACCTGAAATGCTCAATCAGTCTCTTGGCTGTCATAGGCCCGACCTTCGGAAGGCCCTGTAAAAGGTATAACTGTTTTGTCTTTAGCCTTTTAGGTCGGTAACCCCCACGCAAAGGGACAACATCCATATAAGTCTCGTCCTGTTTCCCGATCAGTAACAGGACGTCCTTTGTGTCTTCACTGGAATGTGAATATATCGTCGGGATGTACCATATGGCCTGCATAGATATCAATGCTCCCCTGATGGCATTAGGGTCAAAATTGAGATCTGTTTTATAAGGATTCCCTTCTATAAGAACGATTGGATTTATACAATATTTTTTAAGGTTTGATATTTGATTGAATAATCGTCCATCAATTATGGATAAGAGAAAATCTCTGTTAGTCTTTCTTTCAATGGTTATTGAATCGTTGATAATGTAATCACCCCAAGGCACTTTTCTGACTTCGATGTCAATATCTTCCAGTTGTAATAGGTCGATGATTCCTGAGGCCTTTTCGCGATAATCTATAATTATTTTCATTATAAAATTACTTCGTAATTTTATATAACGCGGCTTGCCTGCCCGTGGCAGGCTTCGTCACTCA
Source organism: uncultured Desulfobacteraceae bacterium (assembly GCA_964526655.1). Classification (GTDB taxonomy): domain Bacteria; phylum Desulfobacterota; class DSM-4660; order Desulfatiglandales; family HGW-15; genus CAZGIZ01. Next base: position 6,629 of record CAZGIZ010000043.1, read on the forward strand.
GTGCTCCGCCCCTTGGATTCCATCTGGAAATCCGTAAAACCGATCTGTAACTCTGAATTTAATAAGTCCGCAAATAATTCGTTGATGCAAATATCTCATTTCGGGTGAAGTGAGAAATCATGCCATTTTTATGAATTAATTTTCCATACTCATAGAGTGGCGAAGCCACGTTTCATAAAATCGTGCAACGATTTTATTATATCTTCTCAAGGGTCCAGTCCTCCAGGTCCACCTCCAGGGAGCGGTGCAGCAACTCAACGGAGACAACGACCTTATCGCTTGCGCCTTTATGGCCGAGGTAGAACCCTACAAGGCCCTTTAAGGGTCCTTCCATTATCATTACCCTGTCCCCTTTATTCATATAGGCCCTGTTCTGCACGGTCCGGTCTGTCCCGTCCAGTATCATCAGGGAGGCTATCTCCTCATCCCTGGCAGGCACTGGTTTGCCTTGAAATCCCACCATGCGGACCACGCCGACGGTCTTTAAAACATTCAGGTACTCTTCCGGGTTCAGGTCGGTTCGAACAAAGACATATCCCGGCAGGAGCGGTACGAGTATCTTTTTCCGCCTATCCTTCCTGCGGCTCATGACCTGAATCCGCGGAAGAAAGACCTCAATGGATTTGCCGAAAATGCCGTCATAGACCTTTTGCTCAAAACGGCTTCGTGTATGGACTGCATACCATTTCTCTGCGCCATGATTCATAGAGTAGCCACCCTTTCAGGATCTATACCCTGCCCGATAATATCATCTATATCCTTATCCGTGTCTTCGAGACGGGTCAGGAGAATAAGGTCCCATCTCATCATTTTTAAGGAAAAGGGCCCGCTTATCCTGTGTCCGAAAAAATATTTCCCCATCTTCTTTTCATCAATTATGCCCGACAGCCGGATCGGAGTAAGTTGCAAATAGAGGTAGGCCAGCTCAGCAACTTCACCCGTGCCGTAGAAGACGATGGATCTGACGCCACTCACTTCCATCTCTTTGAATTTACGGATCAGGAGGTTTTTTATCTCTTTGTATTGATCGAGTGAGTATTTGAGATATTCCAGTGTGAGTCTGCTCTTTCTTGCCAGGCCTGCCGGGGTAAGGAAGTATTTCACCCTGTTTCTCGGCATGGTTGTGACCTTGAAATAGCCCTTATCCACAAGCCTTTTTATAAAGGTGTTTACCAGACCCAGGGAGATATTAAGACGGCGTGAAAGCTCTCTCTGGCTGAGATCGCTTGCCCGATAGATTTCGTCCATCAGTCTGAGGGTATTCAGATCCTCTTTTTCCATATCAAATAGATTTGATTATGAAATATTAATATAATACAATAATTATTAGTTAATTTATGTTCAGCATTTGAACACTAACAGCGTTCAATAATTGAACGCTATACATTTGTCAAGAGAAAAACACACGACTGTTCCATAAAATATCTAATAATACAGGATATGTATGACCTTTATAGGAATCCCTATTCGCCGAGAACCGCTCCTGATATCCCTTTCTTGACAAAAGTCTGCCCCGGTGTTAATGAAAAACGTTCCTTGTCTCCATTTTATTGTAATTTTGTTTAAATCTATCAGATTACCCCGAATCACAGTCCAGACGGCTACCCGTTTGTTTATCTTCTCTACGGTCGAATAAAAATCAGGCCGTAATATTTCTAACCTGCGGGGGTATAAATATAGATATTTCGCACCACCATATTGTCATTGAAGGCCCCTTGGGGGTGGGGAAGACAAGCCTTGCCGCGATGCTTGCTGAGAATCTGAATAGCCAGCTCCTGCTCGAAGAGACAGAAGATAATCCGTATCTTGAGAAGTTTTACAGGGATCCTAAACGATACGGGTTCCAGATCCAGATATTTTTTCTCTTAAGGCGCTACCAGCATTCCCTCCGTATCAAACAGATGGATCTCTTCAAGCAGAGTATAATTTCCGATTATCTTTTTGATAAAGACAGGATATATGCCCGGACAAATCTTGATGAGAATGAATTCTGGCTTTATGATCAGCTTTATGGCCTGCTTAAAGGCAGGGTAACGCCGCCTGATCTGGTAATATTTCTACAAGCCAGCACTGACGTGCTTGTGAAAAGGATAAAGACGCGCGGCAGGGGCTATGAAAAAAACATAAATTACAGATACCTTGACGAAATAAACCGGGCATTTAATGAGTTCTTTTTCCACTATTCAGACTCTCCTCTCCTGGTTGTAAATGCATCCAACATTGACTTTGTAAACATTCCGCAGGATTTTAAAGGACTTGTGAGTTATATACAATCAACCAGGTTCGGAACCAACTATTACAATCCCATAAGTTCAGGCTAACGTACCACTCTCGCCAAGTCGCACAGATCCTTCAGAAAAGGGATGACAAGTATAAAAGAACGTAACGACTCAATGTTGAGATCAGCAGGTAATAGAGGGACAGGTTAACTAATTATCTAACAAGAATGGAAAAAAAAGAAAAATAGTTTGACAAATATTTTTTTTCTGATATCATATCAAGAAATTTTGATATATTGATATGGAAACCCTGAACTATTTTAAGGCGCTTGCAGACATTACCAGATTGAGATTGCTGAATATCCTGCTCAACCATGAGCTCAGCGTGAATGAATTAGTAACCATTCTTGGTATGGGCCAATCGGGGATATCCCGGAATTTAAAAATCCTTACGGAGACAGGTTTTCTTGAATGCAGGCGGGATGGTTCATGGGCATTTTATTATGTCACAAAACAAGGTGCATGCAGGCGATTCATAGATACAATAAAGTACATATTTAATAATGAAGATGTGTTTCAGGATGACCTGACTCACACTGAACATATCGTCCAGGATAGAAAGCTTGAAACTGTTAGATTCTTCAATAAGATAGCATCCAAATGGGATCTTCTGAAAAGTGAAATCCTTGGTGATTTTGAACTGAATAAGGTCATAATCGATGAAATGCGTAAATGCGATGTGGTAGTGGATCTGGGGTGCGGAACAGGGGAACTTATGCAGGAGCTTAAAACCGTCGCAAATCGTGTTATTGGGGTTGATAGCTCTTCGAAGATGCTTGATCAGGCGCGAAACCGTTTCAAGGCCAATGAACAGGAATTTGATCTCAGGCTCGGTGAACTGGAGCATCTACCTTTGATGAATGAGGAGGCGGATTGTGCAGTTCTCTCCATGGTGCTTCATCACCTCTCCAGGCCGGAACTGGTAATCTCGGAACTGGCCAGGGTTCTAAAAAAAAGCGGGACATTGATCATTGTGGATTATGAGAAACACGCGGATGAAAGTATGCGTAGAATATACGGAGACAGATGGCTTGGATTCGGCATTGATGAGGTAACTAATTTTTTGACTCCAAACGGACTTGTCATAGTTAAGATTCGTTCCTTTAACATCCAAAAAAAACTTACCTTGAATCTTTATAAATCGTTTTTCTCAAACGAAAGTCTCGCATCTGTTTAGGGAGAGAACGTATGGAGATAATTGAAGCCGTTCCCGAAATGCATAAAAAGATAAACTCATTAAGAACCTCCGGAAAGACCATAGCCTTTGTCCCGACAATGGGTTTTTTACATGAAGGCCACATCGAGTTGATGAGGGCGGGCAGGAAACTCGCCGACATCCTCATTATAAGCATCTTTGTAAATCCCACCCAGTTCGGACCGTCCGAGGATTATGAAGAATATCCCAGGGATATACCGGGAGATATGTCCAAGGCAAGGCAGGCAGGAGTGGACTTCGCCTTCACGCCCTCTGTAGGAGACATGTATCCGGAGGGATTCCAGACAAAGATCATCGTCCAGAAGATAACAAGGAACCTCTGCGGCCTGACGCGGCCTGGCCACTTTGATGGCGTTGCCACGGTAGTCGCCAAGCTCTTTAACATCACGAAGCCCCACTTCGCCCTTTTCGGCCAAAAGGACTATCAGCAGTTGATGGTTATCCGCCGCATGGTAAAGGACCTGAATATGGACCTGGAGGTTGTGGGGGTCCCCACGGTCAGGGAACCTGACGGCCTGGCCATGAGTTCCCGCAACAAATATCTGAGTCCGGAAGAGCGCAAATCCGCACTGTGCCTGAAGAAATCCATTGACACGGCCGTGGCCTCTGTGAGAGAGGGGGAAAGGCATACGGACAGGATAAAGTCATCCCTGGAGAAAATAATCCTGAGCCACCCGTTTACAGAGATCGAATATATCAGTATCTGCAATCCCTTGACCATGGAGGATATAGATGTTATTGATGGCGAGAGCCTCTTGGCCCTTGCCGTTAAGGTAGGCAAGACAAGGTTAATAGATAACTGCCTGTTAGATGTCCCTTGAACCAGCCGCTTTACCAAGAGGCACATTATATTTTAGACAGGATTATCAGGTTTTTTTATTTTCGAAACAATAATAGCTTGTAAGTCAGGTTTATCCTGTTGGAAACAGTTTTGTTCATTTAAGAATACCTATGACCTTTTTAGAATAAAGGCCAAGCAGGGCACGAAAGGAGAGTTCAATGAAATCATCAGATTTTCTGTTTACTTCTGAATCCGTAACCGAGGGGCATCCCGACAAGATAGCGGACCAGATATCCGACCATATCCTTGACAAGATACTGGAGCAGGATAAAAGGGCCAGGGTCGCCTGCGAGACCCTTGTAACCACGGGAATGGCCATTATAGCCGGTGAGATTACCACGACCGCCTATGTGGACATGCCGGATGTTGTGAGAGATACGATAAGGAATATCGGCTACAGCAATTCTTCCATGGGTTTTGACTGGGAGACATGCGCCGTGCTCTCCTCGATTGACAAACAGTCGCCTGATATCGCCATAGGGGTTAACGGGGAAGGTCTTTTCAAGGAGCAGGGCGCCGGCGATCAGGGCCTCATGTTCGGATATGCCTGCAAGGACACCCCGACCTTCATGCCCATGCCCATTTTCCTGGCCCACGGCCTGACCCAGAGGCTGTCTCACGTCCGCAAATCGGAGAAAATCCCATGGCTGAGGCCTGACGGAAAATCACAGGTCACTGTGGAATACGTTGACGGAAAACCGGTTAGGGTCCATACGGTCGTGATAGCCGCCCAGCACGACCCTGACGTGGATTACGACACCCTGCGGGAGGCGATCATTGAAGAGGTAATCAAGAAGGTGATTCAGGCCGAGATGCTTGATAAGGAGACACAGTTCTTTATCAACACCACGGGGAGGTTTGTTGTGGGCGGCCCCTTGGGCGACTGCGGGCTTACGGGCAGGAAAATCATAATGGACACCTATGGGGGTTTTGGTTACCACGGGGGAGGGGCCTTCTCGGGAAAGGACCCTTCCAAGGTTGACAGGAGCGCGTCCTATATGTGCCGTTACATTGCCAAGAATATAGTCGCGGCGGGGCTCGCAGAGAAATGTGAGATCCAGATAGCCTATACCATCGGCAGGGCCGAGCCCGTCTCCGTGCTTGTGGGCGCTTACAGCACGGGAGTTATCCCCAGCATCGAGCTGACCAAGATCGTCAAAAAGGAGTTTGACCTCAGGCCGGCCGCAATAATTGAAAAACTCGACCTCCTGAGGCCCATCTACAGGAAGACCTGTAATTACGGCCATTTCGGCCGCGAACTCCCTGAGTTCACATGGGAAAAAACAGATATGGTCAATACGCTTAAGAAGGCGGTGAAATAGGATAGTGCAACTACATTTATGATAATAATCTGATTTAGTTTTTTAAAATAGAGATTAAAATAACTGGCGCAGGGCTCAAGGCTCAAGGCACAGGGCATAGGTAATCATATTTTTCCCTGAGCCTTACGCCCTTAGCCCTGCGCCACAATTTAGGATCAGGGACACTACAGAAGCTAAGGGTCAATTAAGCATCGATATAAAGGAGAGGACACACACATGGATTATGACATCAGAGACATCAATCTGGCTGAAAAGGGTCGTCTAAGGATAGAGTGGGCAGGCATGAGCATGCCTGTGCTGAACAGGATCAGGGAACGTTTTTCAAGTGAGAAGCCACTCAAGGGATTGCGGCTTTCCGCGTGCCTCCATGTCACAACTGAAACAGCCGGACTGGTCAAGGCTCTAAAGGCCGGGGGCGCGGAAGTTGTCCTTTGCGCCTCGAACCCCCTCTCAACCCAGGATGACGTTGCCGCGGCCCTGGTGGCGGATGATGAGGTCCCCGTGTACGCCATCAAAGGAGAAGATCACGCGACCTACTACAGCCACATACTCTCGGCCCTAAAGCACAGGCCTCACCTTACCATGGATGACGGGGCCGACCTCGTCAGCTCTCTCCACTTCATTGCCCTCAAAAAGTGGGGCGACCTGGAGCCAACCGTGAGTGAGTGGGGGAGAAACCTGTCCGGGGATGAGAGGGACAAATTCCTCTCAAATGTCCTTGGCGGCACGGAGGAGACCACGACCGGCGTTATAAGGCTCAGGAGCATGCAGAGGGACGGGGTCCTGCAATTCCCCATCATATCCGTCAACGATGCCGATACAAAGCACCTCTTCGACAACCGCTACGGGACGGGACAGAGCACCGTGGACGGTATCATAAGGGCCACAAACCGGCTGCTTGCCGGCAGCGTATTCGTGGTCAGCGGTTACGGCTGGTGCGGGAGGGGTGTGGCCAACCGAGCCAAAGGCCACGGGGCCCATGTTATCGTCTGCGAGGTAGATCCCTTGAGGGCCCTGGAGTCGGTCATGGACGGCTTTCAGGTAATGTCCATAGCCAAGGCGGCACCCCTCGGCGATTTCTTCTGCACCCTGACGGGCGACATCAACGTTATTCGTTCCGAGCATTTCCTCAATATGAAGGATGGAGCGATCGTAGCCAACTCCGGTCACTTTGATGTCGAGCTGGACCTTCCCGGTCTCACCGACGCCTCTACGAACCGCCGCCACATAAGGGAATTTGTAGAAGAGTTCACCCTGAAGGACGGGAGAAGGATCTATGTACTCGGGGAAGGACGTCTTATTAACCTTGCAGCTGCAGAGGGGCATCCCTCGAGCGTCATGGACATGAGCTTCGCCAATCAGGCGTTGTCCGCCGAATACATGGCAAAGGAACACTCGAAAATGGAGAAGAAGGTCTATCCCGTACCAAAGGATATAGACAAGGAGATCGCGCGATTGAAACTCCAGGCAATGGGCGTCGAGATAGACACACTCACCCCTGAACAGGAAAAATACCTGTCATCCTGGGAGATGGGAACCTGATTCATTTATTTATGAAAGGATTCCCGTTGAGAAGGCTTATTTTCATCTTCCTTCTATCCTTAACATTTTTCCCCTTTCCTCCTGCCATGGCCGAAAAGGGCACTATTGAATCCTATGCCCTGACCATGCACGGGAAGCCCAAGTATGGTCCTGATTTCAGGAATTTTGACTATGTGAATCCCGATGCCCCCAAGGGAGGGAATGTGAGGCTCCATGCCATAGGGACCTTTGACACACTCAACAACCTCACACTGAAAGGAGTGCCAGCGATCGGGTTAGGGGCCATCTATGATACCCTTCTGGCAAGCTCTGAAGATGAGGCCTTCACGGAATACGGCCTCCTGGCCGAAAAAATAGAGGTGCCTGAGGACCGGTCCTGGGCCCTTTTCACCCTGAGAAAAGAGGCCAGGTGGCATGACGGCCGGCCCGTCACCCCTGAAGACGTGGTCTTCAGCCTGGAATTGCTCAAATCAAAGGGACATCCCTTCTATCGCGCCTATTATGCCAATGTTTCGGGAGTGAAAAAAACGGGCGACAGAGAGGTCAAATTCAGTTTTTCAGGTGGTGACAACAGGGAGCTGCCCCTTATTATAGGCCAGATGCCCATCCTCCCTAAACATTACTGGGAAGGACGCGACTTTGAAAAGACGACCCTTGAACCTCCCCTGGGAAGCGGGCCCTACAGGATAGAATCCTTTGATCCTGGCAGGAGCATCACCTATGCACGTATCCCCGACTATTGGGGGAAGGACCTCCCCGTGAACAGGGGACGCTATAATTTTGAATCGATCCGCTATGATTATTATCGTGACTCCACCGTGGCCCTTGAGGCCTTCAAGGCAGGAGAATACGATTTCCGGAATGAAAACGTCTCCAGGGACTGGGCCACGGCCTATGATGTCCCGGTCGTCCGAAAGGGGCTTATTAAAAAAGAGGTCATCCCCAATGAACAGCCCACAGGCATGCAGGGATTTGTGTTTAATACACGGCGCCCTATGTTTAAAGACCCAAGGGTCCGCCGGGCATTAGCCTATGCCTTTGATTTCGAGTGGGCCAATAAAAATCTCTTTTACGGCCAGTACACCCGCACGAAAAGCTACTTCTCCAACAGCGAGCTCGCATCAAGGGGACTCCCGACCCCGGAGGAGCAAAAAATCCTTGATCCCTTCCGAAATAAAATACCCAATGAGGTCTTTACGCAGGAATACGAGCCGCCAAAGACAAAGGGGGATGGAAACATCAGGTCAAACCTCCGTGAGGCCCTGAGGCTCCTCAATGAGGCCGGCTGGAGAGTAAAAAACGGAAAGATGGTTCATGAGGGGAGCAATAATCCCTTTGCATTTGAAATTCTCCTCGACTCTCCGAGCTGGGAGCGGATCTGCCTCCCCTTTGCCAAGAACCTGGAGAGGCTGGGAATAGACGCCAGGGTGCGGACCGTTGACACGGCCCAGTATCAGAAACGACTTGAAGAGTTTGACTATGACATGATCGTCGATGTCTTTCCCCAATCCCTCTCCCCCGGCAACGAGCAGAGGGATTTCTGGGGCTCGGCCGCCGCGGATGAAAAAGGAAGCCGGAACACGATCGGAATAAAGGACCCCGTAGTTGACGCCCTGATAGACCTTGTAATATCCGCCCCTGACAGGGAGAGCCTTATATATCGCACCAGGGCCCTGGACCGGGTCCTCCTCTGGGGATTCTATGTCATTCCCCATTGGCACATTCGCAGCTTTAGGGTGGCCTATTGGGACAAGTTCGATCGGCCAAAGGTCTCGCCGAAGTACTCACTCGGCTTCGACACATGGTGGATCGACCCGCAGAAAGAGGCATCTCTCCTGGCCAAAAAGGCAGACCTCAAGTAATATAAAAAATCATCCCCCCTCCATACAAAACCCGGTTTGACGTTCCACTCCCATTTAGGTTACTATTGCATTCTGTCATAATTGCGTCAGAGTTTTTCGATTAAGCAGGGCCTCAGCAATCTCTTTACAGGGACGAAGTGGCCCACGGAAAGTTTTAAGGGAGTTGCTTGTCAGGCGGGCGGGCCGGATTTTATGATCAACTTTGAGATCACCTTCCCGCGTACCATGGCCACAGTTCACCGCCCGCCAATAACACTTGGCGTGCTAAAGGGCGGCTCACTGAACCGAGTTCGTCCCTTCCAAGAGATCCCCGAGCCCTTGCTTAATCAACGGATTTTTCAAGATGCACGGGTGTCACGGGACTTTTAACCATTTTCATTTGCAAATAAGTAGGCACTGTGTTTCTCTTCAAGGGGATATCAAAAAAAGGCTTAAGGTCTAAGGCAAAAGGCTTAAGGTAAAATATAACTTCAATTCTTCCTTCCTTTCGCCTTGAGCCCTGTGCCCTACGCCCCTATTCTATTTGGTCATTTGCTACCAGTCAGGTAGATATCCCCTTGAAGAGAAATACAGTGCCGGATTAGGCCTCTGGTCAGAGATAAGGGACCGGGTCCTACACAACCAATAAAATCATCAGGAGTAACCCATATAGATGTTCTCCTATATTATCCGCCGTCTTCTCCTAATCATCCCCACCATTTTCGGCATCATGGTCGTGAATTTTCTTGTGGTCCAGGCAGCGCCCGGCGGACCAGTGGAACAGATGATCGCCCGCATCAAGGGAACGGCAACCGCGGCCACGGCCCGGGTGAGCGGCGCGGGCAGGGAAGACCTCGGCAGCACGGCATCGAGCCAGAGAGGAGGTACGGCTGCGGAAATAACCAGCAAGTATCGCGGCGCCAGGGGCCTGGATCCCGAAATTATTAAGGAGATCGAGCGACAATTCGGTTTTGACAGGCCCGCCTACGTGCGCTTTTTCAAGATGATGAGGAATTATGTAACTTTTAATTTCGGAAACAGCTTTTTCAGGGACCGGAGCGTCGTCAGTCTTATCCTGGATAAGATGCCAGTGTCCATCTCAATCGGGCTCTGGACGACCTTTTTTGTGTACCTGATTTCAATTCCCTTGGGCATCACTAAGGCCGTGCGGGACGGGTCACGGTTCGATCTCTGGTCCAGCACCGTAGTCGTCCTGGGTAACGCCATCCCGGGGTTTCTCTTCGCGATCCTCCTTATTGTCTTCTTTGCCGGGGGAAGGTACTTTGACTGGTTTCCCCTGCGCGGGCTCGTTTCTGAAAACTGGATAGATCTGAGCTGGCCCAAACGAATTCTCGATTATTTCTGGCACATCACCCTGCCCATACTCTCCATGGTTATCGGGGGATTCGCGGGCCTGACCATGCTTACCAAGAATTCCTTTCTCGAGGAGATCAACAAGCAGTATGTGGTTACGGCCCGTTCCAAGGGCATTACGGAACGGCGTGTGCTCTACGGTCATGTGTTCAGGAATGCCATGTTGATAGTGATTGCCGGGTTCCCAGGCGCCTTTATCGGCGCCCTGTTCACGGGCGCCCTCCTTACGGAAATCATCTTTTCCCTGGACGGCCTCGGGCTCCTCGGGTTTGAATCCGCCGTGAACCGGGATTACCCAGTTATGTTCGGCGCCCTATATTTCTTTACCCTTTTAGGTCTTGTTTTCAATTTGATCGGAGATCTCACCTACCATGTCGTGGATCCGCGCATTACGTTCGAAAGCCAGGAGGTCTGAGTATTGGACGAGCGGTTTCTGTTTTTCAGGGTATCCCCCATCACCAGACGGAGGCTCCTCAACTTTCGCTCAAATCGCCGCGGCTTCTGGTCTTTCTGGCTCTTCCTGTCCCTTTTCACCTTTTCGCTCCTTGCGGAGTTTGTAGCCAATGACAAGCCCCTCATTGTCCGCTATGAGAAGAGATTCTACTTCCCCGTTATTTACCAGTACCCTGAGACGGTATACGGGGGATTTCTTCCCACGGAGGCCGACTATCGCGACCCTGAGGTCGCGAAGCTCATCAGTTCCAAGGGCTGGATGATATGGCCCCTTATTCCCTATAGCTATGATACCATCAACTATAACCTCCCTGTGCCGGCGCCTGCGCCTCCCTCCAGGGAGAATTGGCTTGGTACGGATGACCAGGGACGGGATGTGGCCGCAAGGCTCATTTACGGCTTCAGGATCTCGGTCCTCTTCGGTCTGATCCTGACTATCTTAAGCTCCCTGGTGGGCGTTGCAGCGGGGGCCGTCCAGGGCTATTTCGGGGGGTGGGTGGATCTCTTGTTCCAGCGTTTCATCGAGATCTGGCAGGGGCTGCCTATCCTGTATCTGCTTATCATTCTGGCCAGTGTTGTGGAGCCCAATTTCTGGTGGCTCCTGGGTCTGATGCTCCTCTTCAGCTGGATGTCCCTTGTCGGCGTTGTGAGGGCTGAATTCTACAGGGTCCGTAACTTCGACTATGTGAGGGCTGCCAGGGCCCTGGGAGTGAGCAACCTCATGATAATGTTCAGGCACATCCTGCCCAATGCCATGGTTGCCACGCTTACATTCCTGCCCTTCATCCTTAACGGGTCCATAACCACCTTGACGGCCCTGGATTTTCTGGGTTTTGGGCTGCCGCCGGGGTCGCCCTCCCTGGGCGAGCTCCTCAATCAGGGAAAGGCCAATCTGCAGGCCCCCTGGCTGGGAATCACGGCCTTTCTGGTACTGGCCGTGATGCTGAGCCTCCTGATCTTCATCGGCGAGGCCGTGCGGGACGCCTTTGACCCAAGAAAAGCGGAAAGGTTGTAGGGGGTATTGTATGGATCCCGTTGATAGCCCGATTCTGAAAATAAGAGACCTGTCCGTCTCCTTTGGTGAGGGAGTCAATGAAGTAAAGGCCGTGAGGGATGTTACCCTGGACATCTTCAAGGGGGAATCCGTCGGGCTTGTCGGCGAGAGCGGTTCGGGTAAATCCGTGACCGCCCTTTCCATCCTCCAGCTACTCCCGTACCCCCTCGCCCATCATCCCGGCGGCAGCATCATCTTCAGGCAGGGAGGCGTCGGGATACAAGGAGGAGAGGAGCTTCTGGGTGCGGCCCCGGCCGTGATTCGCCGTATAAGGGGAAACCATATCGCCATGATCTTCCAGGAGCCCCTCAACTCCCTCAACCCCCTTCACAGCATCGAGCGGCAGATAATGGAAGTCCTGCTCGTCCACAAGGCCATGGGCAGGAAGGAGGCCCGGCAAAGGGTGATGGACCTCCTGCATTTGGTCGGGTTGCCGGAGGCCCTGGATAGGCTTACGGCCCTTCCCCATGAGTTCTCCGGGGGACAGCAGCAGAGAATCATGATCGCCATGGCCCTGGCCAATGAGCCTGATCTCTTGATCGCCGACGAACCGACTACGGCCCTTGATGTGACGATCCAGGCCCAGATCCTGGAATTGCTGAAAGATCTCAGGAATAAGCTCGGTATGGCCCTGCTCCTGATCACCCACGATCTGGAGGTCGTGCGGCACACAGTCGACAGGGTATACGTGATGCATAAAGGCAAAATAGTGGAGCAGGGCCCTGTAAGAGACATATTCGAGGCCCCGCGTGACAATTACACACGGCACCTGATCACGGCAAGGCCCAAGGACCTTCCTGATCAGCCCCCGGCGGATGCCCCTACCGTGATAAGGTCAGAGGCCCTGGGGGTGCGATTTCCCGTTAAAAAGGGGTTCATACGAAGGACCGTTGACCACATCGAGGCCGTTTCCGGGGTCACGCTGAATATCCGGCAGGGCCATACAATGGGCGTCGTGGGGGAGAGCGGATCGGGCAAATCCACCTTGGGCCGGGCCCTGCTGCGGCTGGAGCGGAGCGAGGGGACAATAAATTACCGTGGCAGGGATATCCAGGGCCTGCGGACAAGGGATCTCAGGCCCCTCAGGCGGGAAATGCAGATAGTCTTCCAGGATCCCTTCGGGTCCCTTAGTCCCCGCCTGTCCGTAGGGCAGATCATCGGAGAGGGATTGACCGTGCACAGGATAGTCGATTCCCCTGAGGAGCGGCGGTCACTAATCGGTAAGACCCTCGAGGAGGTGGGGCTTGAACCGGAAATGCAGGATCGTTATCCCCATGAGTTTTCAGGCGGGCAGCGACAGCGTATCGCCATAGCGAGGGCACTGGTCCTCAAGCCACGGCTTATTATCCTCGACGAACCGACCTCGGCCCTTGACGTGACGGTCCAGTCTCAGATCGTGGAACTCCTGCGCAGCCTCCAGCGCCGTCACAACCTGGCCTATATGTTTATCAGTCATGACCTCAGGGTTGTCCGGGCCCTGGCCCATGATATTATCGTGATGCAGGGAGGTGAAGTTGTTGAACAGGGTGCTGCCGAGGATATCTTTGAAAGACCGAAGATGCCCTATACAAAAAGGCTCCTTGCTGCCGCCTTTGCCCTCAAGACGGAAACGTAACCTCCGGAGGCTTAAATGATTACCCGAAGGATGCTATTTTTTATACCCCTTTTTCTCATCCTGTTCCTCCTCCAGTCCTATTTTTGGGTCCCGACCTTTGAAGAGCAGACCCGGGGCAATAGGGGCCGGCTAAAGGAATACATAACAGCCTCCATCGGGGATGCCGCCCTCCTGAATCCGATCCTGTTGAGCGACACGGCCAGCGGCGAGATTGCGGAGATGGTATTTGATCCGCTCGTTGACTATGACGAGGATCTCCATTTCAGGGGCCGGCTTGCCAAATCCTGGGATATCTATGAGGAGGCCTTTTTTTATGTAAATGACAGCCAAGATGTCCCCGGTCTCGGAAAGGCATCCGCCGAAGACCTGGTGGAGCTGTTGCAACGCGCAAAGGCTGGTCACATTCAAGTAAGCTCCGGGACGAGATCCTCCCTGGATAACATCCGGGATATCTCAGTAATCCCCCCGAGGGATTTTCATGTGAAAAAGGCTGAGAGGGAAGGGACGGGCGGTCCCGGGCATGGGACAATAGACATCCATGTGAAGGCCCCGGCCAGGATCAGGCTGACATTAAACAAGGTGGATCAGGACCTGTTTCAAAATCTTACGGATATCCTTGGGAATGACTTTTTTGCCTCTTTTAATGGAGGGCGATATATCACCACGGAGCCTGAAATCAACGGAGATTCACTGGCAAAATTGGCGAGGGAGATCTTACCGCCGGCTGAGCATAACCCCGTAATGGTGTTTCACCTCAGGCCCAACGTGGCCTTCCATGATGGCCATGTCCTTGACTGCCGTGATGTGAAATTCACTTACGAGGCCATCATGGATCCCCGGAACCTCTCCCCGCGGGTCTCTGATTTCGAGCCCGTGAAAAGCGTGGAAATAATAGATCCCCTCACGGTGCGTGTAACCTATAAGCGGCTCTATTCCCCGGCCCTTTCCACCTGGGGCATGGGGATCCTGCCGGAGCACAGGCTCAACAGGGAGGCCCTGAGGAAGGAGGCCCTGAGCCTCGGCAAGGACCCGGATGATTATTCGATACGGCAGAGCCTCTTTAATCGTCATCCCCTGGGGTGCGGTCCCTTTGTGTTCCGGGAATGGAAATCGGACCAGTTCATCCGCCTGGATCGTTTTGATAATTACTGGGAAGGAGCGCCGCAGTATAACCGGTATTTCTTCCGCGTCATCCCCGACAGGCTGACCCAGGAGATGGAATTCTACGCCGGAACCATCGACGCCTATGGAGGCGGCAGCCCCCCCTCGGGAATACCGCCCCACCAGGTTGACCGCCTGACCCATGACCCGAGATATCAGAGCTTCTCCGGGCTTCAATTGGGCTACACCTACATAGCTTACAATATGAGGAGAAAGCCCTTTGACGATCCAAGGGTAAGAATGGCCCTGGGCATGGCCATCGACGTGGATAAGATCATCAAATATGTCCTGTACGGGCAGGGGGAAAGAATAACAGGCCCCTTTGCCAAGCAGACCGATTATTACAATCAGGATGTAAAACCCGTCCCCTATGATCCGGAAGGGGCCTTGAAGCTCCTCGGGGAGGCGGGATGGAAGCCAAACAGGGAGGGGTGGCTGGAAAAGGACGGCAAGAGGCTTCAATTCACGCTCATTGCCAACCAGGGAAATGATATCAGGAAGGCCATCCTGTCCATTGCCCAGGACGCCTGGAAAAAAATCGGCATAGACGTCCGGACCGATCTCCTTGAATGGTCTGTCTTTATCCAGGAGCGGGTGGACAAGGCGGATTTTGACGCCCTGGTCCTGGGCTGGAGCATGGGCATAGAGCCGGACCTCTATCAGATCTGGCATTCCAGCCAGACAAACCCCAATCAGCTCAACTTCGCCGGGTTCAGGAACAGGGAGGCCGACGACCTCATTGTCAGGATCAGGCAGGAATACGACCGCTCAAAACAGATAGAGTACTGCCACAGGCTCCACGAGATAATCGCCAGGGAACAGCCTTACACCTTTCTCTATGTGGCCAGATGGACCGCGATTCTCGACAAGAGGATCGTCCTCGAAGAGACCGATGCCAGGGGGAATCCTGTCTACAAAAAGATAAAACAGACGCGGAGCGGTGATTTTTACTTCCATTTTAACCAGTGGATAAAGCTTCCAAGGGAGCCTAATTTCACCTCATGAAAAGGGAAAAGCCATGCTGTCATTCATAGGCCGGAGCGTCATACAAAAGATCATCACAGTCTTTTTTGTGTCCATTGTGTCTTTCCTGATTATCCACCTGGCCCCGGGCGAGCCGAGCCAGGTCAACCCACTCAATCCGAAGTTTACGCCTGAAATGGTAGAAAGGTTTCGAAAGGCCTTTCATCTGGATAAGCCGCTCTATGAGCAATATCTCTTTTTTTACCGGGATTTTTTCACAGGCAGGAATCTCTCCTGGAAGGATAACCAGCCTGTCCTCAAAAAGATCCGGGAGCGTTTCCTCAATAGCCTGCCGTTGTTTATCGTGGGCACCCTCATCACCTGGACCCTTTCCTTCCCCATAGGAATTCGTTCTGCCATCGCGAGGGGAGGGCTATATGACCGCTCGGCGACCTTTATCTCCTATCTCCTTATCTCCATACCGGGCTTCTTTTTCGCCTATCTCCTCATCATCTTTGTGGTCACGAGGTTTCACGTCCCGGTCATAGGCATGGAAACCTTCGGTCTTGGAAGGACGGCGTTCCCGGGCCTGATAATGGACAGGGTCTGGCACCTCCTGATTCCGTCCCTCCTGGGGGCGACAGGCGGGATCGCAATCCTTTCGAGATATGTCCGGAGCCAGATGCTCGAAGTGGAGGGAAAGGACTATGTGAGGACGGCCCGGGCCAAGGGCCTCCATCCGGACCAGGTCCATTACAAGCACGCCCTGCGTAATGCCCTTTTACCCTTTGTCACCATGTTCGGATTAATCCTGCCCGGTCTTATCGGGGGCTCAGTGATCATCGAATCCATCTTCTCATGGCCGGGTATGGGGAGGATGGCCTATGAGGCCATCCTGGCACGGGATTATCCGGTCATCCTGACAATAAACTTTATATCCGCGGTGCTGGTTCTTGCCGGGACATTTATCTCTGATCTCCTCTACATGGTCGTTGATCCGAGGATAAGGATGTAGGCAATTAGGGCGCAGGGCGCAAGGCGCAGGGCTCAGGGGGAAACCCAAAAACCAAAACATCGAATTTCTGATAATCAGTAACCTGTGATTCGTTATGAATACAACTGAAAAATATATATTACCCGGTCATGGCGAGGCAGATGAGCCGATCGCGATTAGGCGTTCCCGTTTCCAGGAGTCCTGGCGGCTCCTGAAAAAGAACAGGCTCGCCTCTATGGGCTTGGGCATGTTCCTCCTTTTTTTCCTCTTTGCCGTCGCCGGCCTGATCCTGACATCCGGAGATCATCCCCCCTTTGACCCGTCCCTTGTCAGGCTCCAGGATAAGCTGAGGCCGCCCCTCTCGATCCCTAAGGCGGATACCCTCCTCCCCGGGGAGATGCCGAAGCTGGGTCTCTACCTCCTGGGAACGGATGACCTCGGCAGGGACGTGTTTTCAAGGATGCTCCAGGGCGCGTGGGTATCCCTGACGGTCGGTTTTGTGGCCGTAGGGATATCCGTCATCATAGGCATACTCATGGGGGGCATATCAGGGTATTTCGGTCAAAATCTCGTGAGGGCGGACCAGATCATCGGTGCCATTGTCCTGGTTTCAGCCCTGATCCTCCTGTCAAAGGGGGCGCCTGTTGGCGGGATCGTGATCCTGATACTGGTAACGGCGTATCTCATAAGTTCCAACAGAATCAAAAAAATGTGGATAAAAAGTGCCGGGACGGGCCGGTCGAATCTCATCTTCAGGGGGGCCTTTTCCATTGATACACTGATCATGCGCCTTGTGGACATCATGCTCTGTTTCCCAAGCTTCTTTCTCATCCTGACGGTGGTGGCCCTTCTCCCGGCGAGTATCTACAACATCATGATTGTCATAGGCCTGACAAGCTGGATGGGGGCGGCGCGTTTCGTCCGGGCCGAATTCCTCTCCCTCAGGGAACAGGATTTTGTTACGGCGGCCCGTGCCCTTGGAGTCGGCGACTGGCGAATTATATACAGGCACATGATCCCGAACGCCATCGCGCCAGTGATGGTTTCGGCCACCATCGGGATCGCTACGGCCATCCTTACGGAAGCGGGATTGAGTTTTTTGGGATTCGGCGTCCCGCCCCCCCACGCGACCTGGGGCAATATCCTGTCCGACGGAAAGGGCTTTATCTTTGACGCACCATGGCTGACGGTCATCCCGGGCCTCGCTATCCTGATAGTGGTGCTCTCCTTCAATCTCTTTGGAGAGGGCCTCCGGGATATATTGAATCCCAAGTTGAGGGAAAGGATTTAACCGATGAAGACCCCGGGAGACAACAATATACTGCTCTCCGTCCGGGATCTTACCGTCTACTTTCGGGGGGATGAAAGGGTCTCAAAGGCCTTGGAAGGAATAAGCTATGACGTCAAAAGGGGCGAGACCGTTTGTCTCGTCGGCGAATCAGGGTGCGGAAAAACCGTTTCAGCCCTTACCATACTGGGACTGCTGTCCCGGCCTCCCGCACAGGTCATGGGAGGAAGGGTCCTGTTCAATGGGGAAGACCTCCTTGAAAAAAGGGAAGAGGAGATGAGATATGTGCGGGGGAAACAGATCGCCATGGTCTTCCAGGAACCCATGACCTCCCTCAACCCCGTTTTTACCATAGGGGATCAGATCCGTGAGGCAATCACGGTTCACGAGGAGTTGCCGGAGGCGGATATTAACCGGCGCTGCCTGACTCTCCTCAGGGATGTGGGGATGCCCTCCCCTGTAGAACGGCTCAAGGACTTTCCCCACCAGTTGAGCGGGGGGCAGAGACAGAGGGTCATGATCGCCATGGCACTGGCCTGCAACCCTGACCTGATCATCGCGGATGAGCCCACAACAGCCCTTGATGTGACCATCCAGGCACAGATCCTTAACCTCTTTGAAGACCTGCGTAACACGCGGGGGATGTCCCTCCTTTACATCACCCATGACCTGAGCGTGGTCGCGAACATTGCGGACAGGGTCTACGTGATGTACGCGGGTGTGATCGCTGAGCAGGGCATGGTTTCCGATATCTTTGAAAGGTCCGCCCACCCCTATACAATGGGACTCATGGAATCGCTCCCCGGACGCGACAAACGGGGAAGCCCCCTTAACAGCATACGGGGGACGGTTCCGGACCCAGCCTTTAAACCGGGAGGATGCCTTTTTAACCCCAGGTGTCCCTATGCCGTGGATTCCTGCAGGACCGAGTTTCCGGATATGTGCGATTACGGGGGCGGTCACCTGAGCAGATGCCCTGTGCTCTACGAAAGGGCCGGGAAAGGGGATAGAAATGAGTGAGGCGGTATTACAGGTAAAGGGCCTCAAAAAATACTTTCCCGTCCAAAGGGGTTTTTTGAGGAAGGCGGCTGGGTGGATCAAGGCGGTTGATGGAGTGGATCTTGAAATCCATGGGGGTAAGACCCTTGGCCTCGTGGGTGAGAGCGGATGCGGGAAAACCACCATAGGTCGCCTTATCCTGAAGCTACTTGAGCCTGACTCAGGGGAGATCATTTACGGGGACCGGGATATAAGCGGTCTCTCCCCCGCAGAGATGAAGCCCTTGCGGAAACAGATGCAGATTATTTTTCAGGACCCCTTCAGCTCCCTGAACCCCAGCATGAGGGTGGGGCAATCCATCGAAGAGGGTCTGCGTATATCGGGAATTAGGGGTCCCATGGAGCGAAAGGAGCGTGTTAAAGGTCTCCTGAACATGGTCGGGATGAGCCCCTCGTCCTCGGATCTCTATCCCCATGAATTCAGCGGGGGCCAGCGTCAGAGGATAGGCATAGCAAGGGCCTTGAGTGTGGAGCCCTCTCTCCTGATATGCGACGAGCCTGTTTCTGCCCTTGATGTCTCGATCCAGGCCCAGATCATCAACCTCCTCGGCGAATTACAGGAAAATATGGGCCTGAGCTATCTCTTTATCTCCCATGACCTCAACGTGGTGGGTTACATAAGCGATCAGGTGGCCGTCATGTACCTGGGCCATATCATGGAGTACGCGGGGGTGGATGTGATCTATGACAGGCCCCTCCATCCCTATACCCTGGCGCTCCTTTCATCCATACCAAAGTCACGGCCGGGAGCGCGTCGCAGGATACCGACCCTTAAGGGAGACGTGCCGACCCCATTCAACCCTCCCCCGGGCTGCAAGTTTCAGGGGAGGTGTCCCCTGGTTGAGGGACGCTGCCGGAGAGAAGAGATCCGCTTCCATGAAGCCGGCGAAAACCACCTGGTAAGGTGCTGGAAGGTGGTCGATTAATCCCTATTCTGAGATTATCGCGATCCTCTTCATTCCGATTGACAAAAAATACTTTACATTGTAGAATTGTAAAGCATTTTTAATAATGGAGGATATTATGAGTCTTGCAACTGTCTCATCAAAAGGGCAGATCACATTGCCTGCCAAACTCCGCGCGAAACTCGGTATAAATTCAAAGGATAAGGTGCAATTCATTATCCGTGATGATGAGATCATTATCAAACCGCTGCGATCCTTTCGTGAATTGCGCGGGACAATCGCTGTTAAAAAAGGGGACGGGCGAAAGGCCACGGAAGAAGCTGTCTCGGCACATGTCACGGAGAATGACGATTGACAAAGATCTTTATCGATACGAATATATTTATCCGGTACCTCGTCAATGACATTCCCGGCCAGATTGATAAGGTTGAAGAGTTATTTGCTCTTGCGGAAAGGGGGGAGGTAAAGTTGGTGACAGGCCCCCCGGTGTTTTTTGAAATGGCCTGGACCTTGAAGTCCTTTTATAGGATGGACAGACCGCGGATTTACGAATGCCTGTCGAGCATTCTGGGAATTACAGGGCTTGAAGTAACAGACATTGACCTCCTTGAAGAGGCCCTTGAATCATATAAAAACACAACGGCCGACTTCAGTGACTCATACGTGGCCGCCCTTTCAAAAAAGACTGGTGCAGATTTGGTAGCGACATTTAATAAAAAACATTTTAAGGATCTTGGCGTTCAACTCCATAATTTTACTGGATAGTTAATAACATATTCATCATTCCCGCCGGGCCGGAGGCCGATTGTGAGAGAAGCGAACTAAGTTCTTGTTGTATAGCTTGAAGGTATTACAGGAGCGGCGAAGCCGCGTTGTATAAAATCGCTAAGCGATTTTATCACTTGACTTTCTTATGGAAATTGCTAAATTCTGGATTTTTAATGGGGGATAGTATAGTGGCAATACGACGGGTTCTGGCCCCGTTATCCAAGGTTCGAATCCTTGTCCCCCAGCCAAAATAAAATCCTGAAAAAGACAGGATTTTATAAAATGACGCAGTCATTTTATGGTCCCATCGTCTAGCGGTCTAGGATATCGGCCTCTCACGCCGAAGACACGGGTTCGATTCCCGTTGGGACTACCAAAGCCCCGTTTTTCCTGTGATCCTTCAGACCTATCTTAGGCTTTTATCCAGTTTTCAATCTTGAGATCTTTGATGCGTGAGTAGTGCCTTATATTGGCCGTGACAAGGGTGCTATTATTGGTTATAGCTGTAGCCGCGATAAATATATCTTCGAGCCCGATTTTTTCACCGCTTTTTTGTAACCGGGCCAATATGTCTCCGGCCATAAGGGCCTCATTTTCCCCAAAAGGCAACACGGTGATTCTGGCAATGATCTCATTCATTATTTTTGTCCAGAAGGCATGGAAGTCATTTCTAAGGGCACTCCCGAAACGAAGTTCAAAGACACAGATGCTGGATGTAAAAAGGGATTGGGAGGGTTTGGACAGTATCTTTGTTAAGAAATAGGGATTTGGTCGTTTTTTAATCAATTCACTGAGAATATTTGTATCCAGCAAATACATTCTGTTCAGCAATCTCCTTTGACAACCCTGGGAATATGATTTTTCCTGTCTTGAACGATATGATTGATGATATCAAAAAAGGGATCATCCTCATCCAGCCACCCTTTCACATCTCCCAGGTGCCTTTCAGAATAATCTGCCGGTATTAAACGGGCCATAGGCTTCCCCCTTTTTGTGATAACAACCTGTTCTTTTCCATATGCGACTTTCCCGAGTAATTCTGAAAAGTGCTTTTTTGCCTCAACGATATTGATTTGCTGTTCGCTCATCATGCATCTCCATATGTATTATTGTGGTCATGATGACCTGTTTACAAGCGAATGTCAAGGCAATAAATTAAGTAGCTTTACTGGGACTTCCGGGGAAATCATAGCCCTCTACACCTGGCACAAGGACAAGAAGGCCTGCCTCCTCTGCATGGAGGCGGATCCCTTGCAGTGCCACAGGCGCAACGAGATAGGAAGGCGGATCAGGAGATACGGCGTCATTGTGGAGCACATCTCAGGGGAGGCGGAAGATGAAGGGGAATGAGTCCCGGTCCCGAAAAGAGAAAAAGGCAAAGGTGTGAGGTATCAGCCAATATCAAGTGTCAAGAGGACCTTTGCCTTTTCCCTCCTCCCCCTGAAAAGGAGAGGCATATGGAAACTATCACTAAAAACGATCAAAAATCAACCATAAATATCAGCAGGCTTTTTCCCAATCCCAACCAGTCCCGGAAGGTCTTCAACCGTGAAAGGCTCATGGAGTTCGGGATGTCCCTGGAGGAGATAGCTTCAAGAGCTGCAAAAAGGATGAATTGATAAGGATCTTCCTGGAGAGCGGTATTGACCTCGCCGACGTTGTGCCCGACGAGATCATTGCAGAATAAAAAACATCGCAAACCTCTCCCTGGCCAGGCTCCAGGTGAAGACCTGGGCCAAAGATAATAGGGAGTAAAAAGGGCTTTTGGGAAGTTATGGAAGCCATTAAAATAATAGACTTTTTAGATTTGAGGGTGTATCCTTTCTATCAATATTTTTGCCAGATAATCAAAATCTTTGAAATTTCATTCATCCCGGTAAAATCTGCATCATCCTAATATATATGGCAAAATCTCAAATTCCTGTAAGGTGAGATATGAAAAGGCCATTTATTGACCCTCCCCTTAAAAACAACTTTGATTATGTATATAAGGCCATTAGCATGCAGCCAAACTCACAAACACCAGAGTTATTAACGACTGGTGGTGTAATTTTTGTGGCTGAATTAAAATATGCAAAAGATGGTCGCCGATTCATTTCCTTACCGCACAATAATCGGATTTATGAAGATGATTGGGGCTATAGGTCAAATAGTATGGGAAAAGATGGGCAAAGAATCGGTCAATATGCCAAACCTATTGATGAATGGGTAAGTAGGCTCTAACCTTTTGCTGAGTATAACAGTTTATTTAATCGCCAGACCGCACTCGGAGGGATGAAAACAACCTCTTGTATGCTATGGATGAGTTTTATAAGCATAAGGGGAAGGCCATGTGTCAAGGATATGGCGTTAAGGCGGGTTTGTTTCCCCTTTCGCATACGGGTTTACGAAGGGACAAGATCTCTTAAAAAGGACGATGCCTTATAGTGCCAAGTCCGCGAAAGAAAATATTAATAAGTTAAGGGGGCCCCTGAAAAGAGGCCTTGATTAAGGGCGTCCTTAATACCTTAACGTTTCCGTTTATCATGCGAATTAAGGAGATTGACAGTTCTATAGAATAATTTAATCTCTGACGCCTCTAAATCGAGCCATTTTGCTGGAAAGACCGCATTATGATATGGTTATCAAATGAGTGACATTTGGGATAGAATAGTAGGGTTAATAAAAAATCAGGATATAAAGATCTCTGAACACGGATACGATGAACTTGCGGCGGAAGCTATAACCGTCAGGGAGATTGTGGCTGGAAGTCCTGTGGGGATCGTTTTGGAGGAGTACCCTGATTACCCAAAAGGGCCATGTGTCTTGACCATCTTGAAAGACCGGGATGGCCACCCCATTCATGCCGTCCGGGGCATTCCACGAGGCTCAACCTCACCAGCCGTTTTGGTCACGGCATATCGACCTGATCCAGAGCGGTGGACGGATGGTTTTCGGAGGAGAAAGAAATGAAGAAAAGGACTCGTACGAAGATTGTACAAGAAGGAAAATTCGTTGCAGAAGTCGATGTAGACCTGATTGAAACGGATGAGGGTTGGTCACCATAT
This sequence comes from uncultured Desulfobacteraceae bacterium, assembly GCA_964526655.1. Classification (GTDB taxonomy): domain Bacteria; phylum Desulfobacterota; class DSM-4660; order Desulfatiglandales; family HGW-15; genus CAZGIZ01. Next base: position 30,350 of record CAZGIZ010000043.1, read on the forward strand.
CTGTCTCTTGAGGATGCTTACAAACTTGATGATGTTCGA
>CAZGIZ010000044.1:0-30176 GCA_964526655.1 uncultured Desulfobacteraceae bacterium
GTTTTTCGCTGAGAGGGCGAAAAACAAAAAGATCTATCCTGCCGGAAGGACATCTATTTTCCTTTGCCGTCCTCTCAACGGCAAAGGAAAAAATGTTTCACTCTGCGTCCTTTGCGGCTTTGCGGTAATGTTTCTTTTCATTCGACTGCCCCTGTTTATTGAGCAGATACGCCTAAAGGGCCGATAGTGTCTCCGGGCGCGCGATGTTCGGGTCAAAAAAGGTTAGAGGAGTTTAAACCATCAATTATCTTATTTCAAGTCAGTAATGATCGGTTTAGATGTGCGAAAAATTCAGAAAAAAGGAACGAGCCTTGCTTTCATCCTAAAGAGGAAAGTGCAAATTGGGGTAGGCACTGTGTTTCTCTTCAAGGGGACATAATAAAAGCTGGCGCAAGGCGTAAGGCACAAGGCTAAAGGTTCCCTAAAAGTTTAAGGATTTTATTGTTTTTCCTTGCGCCCTATGCCTTTAGCCCTTAGTCTATTGCATATTTTTAATAGGAGTGATATTAAACCTTATCCAATTTTTTGATAGATGGGAAGTGTATAAGGAGGGATGTATGAAACCTATCGGCAGATTGCATGTGTTGACTGATATCGTCCTCCAGGACCGCTTTTCACACCTTGAACTTACGGACATGGCGATCACCGGCGGTGCAGACACGATCCAATTACGTCAGAAGAGCGGATCCACACGCGAGATGATCCAAGTGGCGACGGAGATGAAGGAGATGTGTGCAAAGGCGGGCGTGACATTTATAGTCAATGATCGAATCGATGTCGCCATCGCCGCCAAGGCGGACGGGGTCCACCTTGGACAGGATGATTTTCCGGCGCCTTTGGCCAGGGAGCTGCTGAGCAAGGACATTATTATCGGCGGCTCCGCATCGACAATGGATGAGGTCCAAAAATGTATTTCAGACCGGGTTGATTATATCGGTTTCGGCCCCGTCTTTCCCACAGGATCCAAGGATGATGCAGGCCCCGTTGCCGGTCTGGAATTACTAAAGCAGGTGGTCGATACAGTCCCTTTACCCATCATTGCCATAGGCGGGGTAAGTCTGGAAAACGTGTCAGAGGTAATGGGTGCAGGCGCACACGGTATCGCCGTGATCTCAGCCGTTTGTTGCCAGGATGATCCGGAGTCCGCGACAAGGATGCTTTATGATGAAATCAATAAAAGCAGGTCCTGAGAAATGACAGAGACGCTGGCAGATATGGGTGAATTCGGGCTTATTCGCCGTATTCGGGAGCTCCTTGAAAAGGAAGGCATCGTGACTCCCGGAGTGTCACTGGGCATCGGTGATGATGCCGCCGCTTTCAGACCGGGTGAGGGAGTCGAACTGCTTGTAACCTGCGACTGCATGCTGGAGGGCAGGCATTACCTCCGGGAATTTATCACTCCCCTGGATCTTGGAAGACGCGCCATGGCAATAAACATAAGCGACATAGGGGCCATGGGAGGAAAGCCCCTGTACGCGCTCCTCTCCCTGGGGTTAAGGGCAGATACGGCCGTGGAGGATATTGAAGAGATGTACCGGGGATTCATGGAAGAGCTGAACCCCTTTGGCGCCTCTATTATTGGGGGCAACATCACAAAAACAGATCATTGCCCCTTTATCGATGTTACACTGATCGGTGAAGCGGAAAAGGACAAGATAATGCGCCGCTCTACGGCGAGGGCAGGGGATGTAGTCCTGGTGACAGGTTATCCTGGCCAGGCCGCGGCTGGTTTGCGGATGTTGTTAGAGGGGAAAGGGGGCAAAGACATGAAGGATCACCCCCTTGTGCGGGCCTATAACAGGCCCAGTCATAGGGCAAGGGAAGGACACGCCATAGGGCGGTCAGGATTAGCCACCTCGATGATTGATATAAGCGACGGCCTCCTGGGAGACCTTGGGCATATATGTGAAGAAAGCGGTGTGGGCGCTGAACTTTTTGAGGAGAAGCTTCCCTTGAGCAGTCATATAATCAATATGCAATTAGGGCCGGGCCTTAATATCTATGACCTGGTAATGGGTGACAGCGACGATTATGAATTAATTATAACATGCTCCCATGAAAATATCGACAGGTTGCGATCAGTTGTAGCCGGAGTGAGCGATGTACCTGTAAGCGAAGTCGGGAGCATCATCGAGTACCCAAAGGGAATAAGGCTTGTGTCAAAGGATGGGACAAAACGGGAGACCAGGCCGTCGGGCTGGGATCATTTCAAGATAAAGGGGGGACAGGATGTTTGACAGGGAACTGGCTCAAAGGGCAGCCGGAAACCTCAAGAAATTGAGGGAAAAGAAACCACTGATTCACAATATTACAAACTTTGTGGTCATGAATTACACCGCAAACATACTGCTTGCTATCGGGGCGTCGCCCGTAATGGCACACGCGGATGAGGAGGTTGAAGAGATGGTCTCCTTTGCAGGGGCCCTGGTGCTGAATATCGGGACACTCACGCGTTACTGGATAGATTCCATGGCAAAGGCCGGGAAGAGGGCCAATGAACTGAATATCCCTATTATACTTGATCCCGTTGGTTCCGGCGCCACCAGATTTCGAACCGATTCCGCACGGAGGCTGATCAATGAGCTCTCCATAAGCGTGATCCGGGGCAATGCCTCGGAGGTCCTTTCGCTTGCGAATGAAGATTCCAGGACCAAAGGAGTGGATTCCATACACAGTGTGGATGAGGCTGCCGAGGCAGCGGCGACCCTTGCCGGGGAAATCGGCAGCAGTCTTGCAATCACCGGAAAGGTCGATCTGATCACGGATGGAAAACGTGTCCTTCGGGTATCCAACGGGCATGAACTGATGGGGTTTGTCACGGGAACGGGCTGCGCCGCCACGGCCATAATCGGGGCATTCCTGGCCGTGGAGAGTGATCCTGTTATTGCAGCAGCCTCGGCGTTAGCCTATTACGGCCTTGCCGGCGAAAAGGGGGCTGAAAGGGCGGAGGGGCCCGCCAGCTTCATGACAGCCTCGCTTGATGCGCTCTATAACATTAACGCAATGGAGCTGGAGGAGGGCGCAAGGATCGGGAAGTGAGGCGGAGCAACACCGCCCTTCGACATTGCTCAGGGCCATGAGCCAGTCGAATGGCAGATGACACCTTGATGGTGATCAGGGAATATTATAGTGCCTCCACCACTATCTCGGAGAGTTCCTTTACTTCGATTCCCTTTTCCGTTGCCGGGTCCTCAAGGTTCATAAGGCAAAAGGGGCAGCTCGTTGTAATGAGGTCGGCGCCCTTTTCGATTGCCTCCATGACCCTCTTCTCGCTGTTCCTTTGATAACTGCCTTCGGCCTCGTAAAACATCCTCCCGCCCCCGCCTTCGCAGCAGAGTGAGTTCTCACGGGCCTGTGAAAATTCCAGGAGTTCAAGGCCTTTGATTGCCCTTAAAATATTTCTCGGCTCATCGAATATCTTGTTCTGCTTCCCGAGGAAACAGGGGTCGTGATATATGACCTTTTTTTCATAGGGCTTCGTGAAAGAAAGGGACCCTTTTTCGATCAGATCCGAAAGGACCTCCGTGTAGTGCCTCACCTGGATGTCCAGGTCCCCGTATTCCTTTTTCAGGGCGTTCATACAGTGTGGAGAAAGGGTGATGATCTCGCGGACCCCATGCTCCTTAAAGGTGGCGATATTCTCTTCCTGGAGTTCCTCAAAGAGCCCGGACTCGCCTATCCTCCGGATCTCGTTGCCGCAGCACGCCTCTTCTGTCCCGAGGACGCCGAACTCCACATTGCCCGCCTTAAGTATCCTTGCCACATTGCCGGGTATGACCATGCAACGAGGGTCGTAGGCCTGGATACAGCAGGTAAACAGGAGTCTCTTGGATTCCGTTTCACTCACGTGGGGGATCTCGATATCCAGGTCATCCATCCAAGCCCCCCTTTTTGTCCGTGAACGACCCCAGGGATTCTTCTGGACAAAGGTGTTTTCAAGGGCCTTTTGGATGGATACGGGTATCTGTCCCTCCTCAACAAGTTCGGCCCTGAGATCAATGATCATCTCCGAGGGTTTTACATCCCTCGGACACCGGAGGGTGCACTCTCCGCATGAGGTGCAGTACCAGGGGATAGACTTCTCTATATCCCTATTAAGGCTTCTTTTCCTGACAAGGGTGCGTATATTAAAAGGGGTTATCCCCAATTCGGGACAGCTTCCCGAGCACATCCCGCACTGCATGCACATATATACCTTGCTCTGGCTCTCACTGATCATATTGTTTACACCTTCAGTACTTTTAAAGAAAATTTTTATAATTCCTGATTCATGTATCAAGTCATGGTTTAATGCGTTGTCTTTAACGTTCCAGGACGACCCTCGCGTCCAATACCTTTGCCCCTTTGCCCATCCCCGCCACCTTCACGGGATTTATATCGATCTCCTTTATCCAGGGAAGATCCCTCAGAAGCCCGGAGAGCTTCATAAGCAGGTCTTCGATAGCGCTCAGGTCTGAGGGACCCTCACCCCTTATTCCCTCTAAGATCTTCCGGCCTTTTATTTCCTTGATCATTGAACGGGCATCGTGGGCGCTGATAGGGACAAGACGCCACGTGACATCCTCAAGGGCCTCCACGAACACGCCGCCCAGACCAAAGAGGATTACCGGACCGAAGGCGCTGTCGCTCTTTCCGCCTAAAATGATCTCCCGGCCTTCCGTGATCATGGGTTGAAGGAGTATTTCAAGGTCCTGGCCGGCCACCTTCTCCTGGAAGGCCTCGAAGGTATCGCGTACAATATCCATGGACCGGACATCAATCCTTACGAAACCCTCGTCGCTCTTGTGCGAGATATGCGGTCGATTGATCTTCATGACTACAGTCTTACCGAGGGACTCCCAGGCGTTAATGGCCTCGTCCATGTTTCGGGCCAGGCGATGGGCGGGGACCGGAAATCCGAATGATCCAAGCAGTTCAAGGGATTCACTCAAATAGAGAAAATCCCGGCCCCCGGCTTTTTTTATTATATCACCGGCACCGGCCGGCAGCTCCGCCGGAGTTACATGAATATCGGACGGCTTTGTCCTTGAAGTCCATTCATGGGAGAGGTGGATGGCCCTGATGGCGTTTTCCGGGGCGGAAAAGACCGGTATGGGCGAATTTTCCTTCAAATGGGCCATTTCCATGGCCTCGGTAAAGACAACAACTGCTATTGGTTTCTGATAGGTATCAACCAGGTTGGCGACACTCTCAATGAGTTTCCTGGAATCCTTCTGTTCAAATCCCCTGCGATAGCCGTGGACCAGCAAAATGACATCAATGTCTTCCCTCTTCAGGATTTCTTCCAGGATATTTTCATAAAACACGAGATCAAAAAGGTCTCCCAGGTCCAATGGATTCTGGAGCCGTATCACATTGGCCCTGACCCTGCCCTCGATCATCTTAAGGAATTCCTCGGGGAAGGGGGGGAGGTCGAATCCGTAATGGCCGCAGGCATCTGCAGCGATTACGGCGTGTCCCCCTGAACGGGATATGACGGCTAACTGGTTGCCCTTCAAGGCAGGCAGTGTGAGTATTTTTATGTAATCGATGGCATCAACCATGCTGTTTACGCGCACGCAGCCCGCCTGATTCAGGGCGTAGTCAACGAGTTTGTCATCCGTGAACATCGCGGCCGTATGGGAATTGGCAATCTGGGCGCTCGTCCGGAAGCGGTTTGATTTGTGAACAAGTATGGGCTTATCAGACCGGGCCGCGACCTCCATAAATTTCCGGGCGTCCTTGAAACCCTCCAGGTACACCAGAATTATCTCGGTCCCTGGATCGTCAATCATGTAGTCCAGGAGATCATTCTCGTTTATATCCAGTTTATTGCCCATCGAGACAAACTTGTTCAGACCGATATTCTCTTCCGAAAAAAAATTAATGTAGCTTAATCCAACGCCACCGCTCTGGGAGAGGATGGATACCTTCCCCAGGGGCACGTCTTTACGCAGGGGCATGAATGGGAGGGCCAGCCCGTTCTCCATGTTAGTGATGCCGATCCCGTTCGGTCCGATGATCCGGATCCCATATTTTCTAGCAATCTCCATGCAGACATCTTCAATGGAGGTCCGGTCCTTTCCCATCTCTGAAAACCCGGCGGACTCGATAACCACCCGCAGAATTCCTTTGCGTCCGCACTCATCAAGGATGGATGGAATGGTTTTTACGGGTGTGAGGATCACGGCCATTTCGATCCTGTGGTCTATCTGTTCCAGGGACTGGTAGATTCGCTGACCGAAGACCACCCCCTTTTGGGGGCCGATTGAAAGAATTTCACCCTGGTAACCGAAGGTCAGGAGATTAAAGACGATATTCTTGCCAAGATTCGACTTGCCCGGGGAAACACCTATGACGGCTATATTCTCAGGATAGAAAAAGGAATGTAATACATCCTTTTGCATCAACCTCTGTTACCTCTCTTTGTCTTCCAGAAAGTCGTCATTTACGCCTTCCATTCATATTCCATGAATAGAAATAGGGCCCTTTTAAAGGACCCTATAGCGTTTATTCAACGAAAATATCTATCCCTTGATAATTCTGGGTATCATCATGTGATTTTGCGGGCATAGGGACACGGGGTTCTGGTATGCACAGCCCGCAAAGGCAACGATATATTTCCTCAGGTCCGGCAGGGACACGATCTCGTCCACAAACCCCCTCTTGGCACAGTAGATGGGCCTTGATTTGTCCTGGTACTCCTGGGCAAGCTCGTTCATCTTATCGATGACAGGCTGCAGTGGCCGGCCGGCGTCCTTTTCCTTGACAAGCCTCCTGGAGAAGGAGGCCGCGGCCGCGGTCTCCCCGTGCATCACGTAGATCTCCGTCAGGGGTGTGCCCAGCGTGAAGGCGTTGTGGTTATTGGCGGTAGGTCCGCCCATTATGTAATGGGCGGCCGCTGTCCCCTTGCGGAGGACTATGCATATCTGGGGAACATCGGTCTGTTCAATGGAGTATATAAGCGACTGCCCGAGACCCAGAAGTTCGGCCTTTTCAGCTATATCCCCCACGTCGATACCGCTGGTGTCCTGGAACCAGACAATGGGGACCCTGTCCCTTCCGCACAGGGTGACGAATTCATTCATCTTGATCAGTCCCTGGCGATAGAGCTTTCCTCCGATGCCGGGGTAGGGCGCGTATTCAGGATATTTGGCGCCCAGGAAACCCTGCCTGTTGCCGATAAAGGCCATGAGAAAACCGTCTATCTTGGCCAGCCCCGTATACACCTCCGGCCCGTAATCAGGCCTGAATTCCATGTGTTCGCTGTTATCAAAGATGCGGGCCAGCATTTCGTCAAAGTTGTAGCTCCGTTTCTGGTTAAAGGCCACAATGGAATTGATCTCCTCCCCGGAAAACTTCGGCTCCTTTGGTTCGCTGACCCTGAAGAAGGCCGGATCAAAGGCAGGCATCATGTCCATGTATTTTTTCAGGGCGTCAAGCACGCCTTCCTCAGTCTCGTACACTTCCTTGAAAAATCCTGTTTCATTATAGTGTATGGGGACACTTCCGGGGGGCACCTCCTTGAAATGGCGCGTCGCCTCGATAAGCTGCTCAGCTCCTTCCTCGTCAAAGTAACCCTTGGGACTCATGCCCCCCACTATGCCTCCGCCCCCGACTGCAATATTTGCGTCCTTATGGGCGATCAGGAGGGTTGGGCTTATCCCCTGATACCCCCCTCCGGCGGGATTCGTGCCGTAGATACCGGCCAGGATCGGGACACCTAACTTTTCCAGCTCAGCGTGCCTGAAAAAGGTGGTTCCGTTTCCCCTCCTGTTGGCATAGACCTCTTCCTGTTCGGTCAGTTTGACGCCGCTGCAGTTCACGAGCCAGACCAGGGGGACATGGAGGCGTTTTGCCATGTCCGTGACCCTGAGCTGGTTGTCCGCCTGCCCGGATATCCATGCGCCTGCCATTACCTTATTATCAAAGCCTATGACCACGGCCCATTTGCCGTTTATCCGGGCCAGGCCATCGATTACCCCTGTCGTGCCTTCCTCATTGAGCTGGGGATTGTATAGGGTATGAATGGGGCACCAGGTTCCGGGATCTATCAGGTATTCGATCCTCTCCCAGACCGTCATCTGGCCCCTTTTTTTGATGACCTCTACGGGTATCCCGGCGTTTTTGACCGCTTCAACGGCCTTGGCCACATCATTTTCCACTTCCCTGATCTGGTCTATATTTTCCTTTGCCGTCTCTTTCTGACTATCGGTAAGGGCCTTGCCAAAAGGTGTCATCTTTTCAAAATAGGGTCTCATTATCTCCTCCTCTTTTTCTTTAAAACCGAAGTCTTATGGCCCCTGATTCCCTGGGTGACGAATCAAAATACACGAGCCTTTCCGGCTGATTATTTTTCGTCCGAAAGAAAGAATCAGGAATCCGGATCTGATTGCTATCTGTTTGCCTTGCGAATATCCAGCTGATCGAGGGCGGTAATCCACTTGCATATGTTGGTGGAGCCTTCCACAATCTGATATGCGGGCGCATCCCTGTAAAATCTTGCAACGGGATATTCAGTCGAATAACCGTAGGCGCCAAGGATTCTCATGGCCACATGGGATGCCTTGACGGCGATCTCTCCTGCCAGGTACTTGGCCTGGGCTACCTCCAGGGTATTTCCAAGCTGGCCCTGATCTTTTTGCACAGCGGCCCTATAGACCATTAGGCGGGCCGCCTCCAGCTCGCAGGTGACCTGGCCTATCAGATCCTGGTTCATCTGGAACTGGCCGATCGGCTGGCCGAACTGCTCCCGTTCCTTGCAGTATGATGTCGCGGCGTCAAGACAGGCCTGGGCCACGCCGATTCCACCTGCCGCGGCGGAGAGGCGTGTCTGATTGAGGGAGCCGAACACGATCCTTGCCCCGTCACCCGGCTTTCCCAGGATGTTTTCCTTGGGTACTTTAGTGTCTTCAAGGATTATCTCGCCTGTTGGGCAAGACCTGGTCCCGATCTTGTCCAGGTCGGTGGTCGTAATACCGTTGAAATTCTTGGGCTCTATAACGAAGGCGGAAAGTCCCTTTCCCCTGGCTTCCTTGTCCGTGTAGGCGTAGTAGATCATTACATCGGCGGCACTGGCATTGGATATCCATGTCTTGTATCCGTTCAGGAGCCAGTGATCACCCTTGTCTTCAGCCGTCGATTTCATTGCCATGACGTCGGATCCGGCATTGGGCTCCGTAATGGCGAAACAACCCAGGGATTCCGCGGTGACGAGTTTTGGTATATACTTTTTCTTGATCTCATCGTTCCCGTAAGTGTAGATTGTGAAGGCGCATCCGAGGGTCTGCATGTTAATCTGGACCCGAAGGGAGCTGGATGCCCTCGCGATCTCCTCTGTCAGGATCATGGCAGCGAGCCAACCCATCTCGTTTCCGCCGTACTCCTCAGGGATAACCGTCCCGAAAAATCCCAGTTCACCCATGGGTTTCATGACCTCTTCGTAGGGGAAATAGTGGTTTTCATCCCATTCATCGGCAAAGGGCGCGATCTTTTCAGCAGCAAAATCCCTTGCCATGTCCCGCAGCATCTGTAGTTCTTCACTTAGGCTAAAATCCATACATCTTCCTCCTTTATCTTTTTATAATACTAATCCAATCTTTATCTTTTGTTGTATTTAGAGCCTCTTAGAGTTGCAGGAGGCCGTGATTAATCTTTGTGATTTTTTTCTCAACTTATCGGATGATATACTATTGACATTTGATTGCCAATAAAAATCTTTACTTTATAGCTATATTAGAGAAATATTTCACGATTTACTATTTGACTTTTACGGGCCGTGGATATATAAACCTATGTTACATTTTGGAAAGTCGATATTAAGCGAGACAGAGCCCGATATTTTAGATGGTTTAAGAGAAATATCAAGAATTGTAAGTTATACAAATTCCGAATCGATAAATTAGGGAGGTATTTTAATGGAGCCTTTGACCATAAACCCCAAACAGAGCAGGCTGCGGGTAGCCCCTGAGTGGGCCGACATCTGCTTTACCTGCGGGACATGCGCCGGGGGCTGTCCGGTTACTGGAGTGGACGGCCTTGACCCAAGGAAGGCCGTTCGCATGGCCGCCCTCGGTCTGGACCAGGAGCTCATTGATTCAAGATTCCCATGGGTCTGCACCCTTTGCGGCCGCTGCGAGTATGCCTGCCCCCAGGGAGTGGAGATACTGAAGATGTTGCGCATGGCGAGGACCCTCAGGGAGAGAGACAAGGTCCCGGGTCCCATCCATAAGGGCGTGGTCATGGATCTCGAGAGGGGAAACAACCTGGGCATTCCAAAGGACGATTTTCTCTTCCTACTGGCGGATCTGAGCAAGGAGATGGATGAGGACGAGGGCTTTCCCGGGTTTTATGTACCCGTGGACAAGGAGGGGGCCAATATTTTGGTGACCATCAATTCCAAGGAGCCCTTTGGCGAGCCGGATGACATGAAGTTCTGGTGGAAGATATTCTATTGCGCCAAGGAGGACTGGACGGTGCCGTCCGAAAACTGGGAAGGGGTTAACTGGGGCCTTTTCTCAGGCGACGACGAGGCAATGAAGACCCTTGTGGGAAGGATTGTGGATCACATGGAGCGGCTTGACTGCAAGACGCTCCTCCTGCCCGAATGAGGGCACGCATATTATGCGACCAGGCTTGGTCTGCAGACGTGGTTCCCAGAGGTATTTGATAAATATAAGGTCGTTTCGGTCCATGATCTGTTGAAGGAATATATTGAGACCGGAAGGATAAAACTGGATAAATCCATTCACGAAGAGCTTACTACAATACACGATCCATGCAATTACGGCAGAAAGGGAGCAAAGGCCTTCGGCCACGGCTTTTTTGAAGAGCCCAGATGGATAACACAACAGTGTTGCGAAAACTTTGTGGAGATGCACCCGAACAGGATGAACAATTACTGCTGCGGCGGCGGCGGGGGCGCCTGGGCAATGCCCTATGAAGCGGAGAGGATCTATTACGGCCGTGTCAAGGCCAAGCAGATCAGGGATACGGGCGCCAAGATGGTGATAGCTCCCTGCCATAACTGCCGTGACCAGATCATGAAATCCCTGACCAAGGAGTATGATCTGGACGTTGAGACAAAATATTTATGGGAGCTGGTGGCTGATTCCCTTATTGTCGAACCCTGGAGCGAGGATGAGATTAAGAGAGCCCATGAACTGAGGGACGCCCAGTACGAAAGGGATGATATCGATCTCGATCAAGAATTTTAGGCCTTAGGAGAAAGTAAGACTGAAAACTAAAAAAGCCCGGGCACAATAGCCCGGGCTTTTTAATTCATTTTAATGTTGGTAAAAGCAAGAAACACAGGAGAATTGGGGAACTGAATGTTATTTTCTTTTCACAAATCCGGTAGGCGTCTCGGAGTATTTTTATTACTCCTGTTATTATTCATAGCAAGCAGTTGCTCCTGGGCAGGAACACACAGCCAAAAATCAGCAAGATATGTGGAGGCGGACTATTCACCGGAAAGGATAATATTGAACCTGACAGAGGACCCATCAGCCAGCCAGGCCGTAACATGGCGCACCAGGGCCGATATATCACTACCTATGGCCCAGATTGCCCCGGCCACCGAATCCCCGGATTTTGAAAAAAATGCGCTCACGGTTAACGCGGTCACGGAGATCGTTAAAATTGCCGAAGATAATATTGTTAATTACCATTCCGTCGTGTTTAGTTCCCTGGAACCGGATACGCTGTATGCCTACAGGGTGGGGGACGGGAAACACTGGAGCGAATGGAATCAGTTCAGGACCGCGTGCAGGACCCATAAACCCTTTAAATTTGTGTATTTCGGCGATTCCCAGGATGATGTCAAATCCCTTTGCTCAAGGATTTTCCGCGCTGCCTACAAAGAGGCGCCCGATGCAAATTTCTGGCATTTTGTGGGCGATCTTCTTGATAACGGAGACAATGATATGGAATGGGAGGAACTCTTTGAGGCATTCGGATGGATCCCCAGAATGACTCCCATGATTTTCCTGCCGGGAAACCATGAATACCCCGATAGAAGATTTATCCAAAAGGGGGAATACAAACTATTTCATTTGTGGAGGCCCAGTTTTACCCTGCCTGAAAACGGCCCCGATCCCCTAAAGGAGACCGTCTACTTCATCGATTATCAGGGCGTGAGATTTGTAATGCTTAATGGAAATGAAAAGCTGGAGGAACAGGCAAAATGGCTTGATCAGGACCTGTCAGCGAATCCCCAACCCTGGACCATAGCGGCGATCCACCAGCCAATCTACTCTACGGGGAGAAAAAGGGATAATAAATTCTTCCAGGAACTGTTTGTCCCTCTTTTTGATAAATACTCCGTGGACCTGGTATTGGAGGGACATGACCATAACTATGGCCGCTCGTATAAACTCAGAAATGAAATCAGGGTGGGTGACAAAGAAAAGGGAACGGTTTATGTGGTCTCTGTTAGCGGACCAAAGGCCTATTCAATTAGCAAACAAAATGAACATCTTATGGCAAAGTCAGGGACAGGCAGGCAGCTTTTTCAGGTAATCAGTGTGAATGGAGACCGTTTGCGCTATAAGTCCTTCAATGCCCTCGGGGAATTGTTCGATTCTTTTGAGCTCACAAAATGACTCAAGCCTTCCTCAGCATGAAATCCACATGTACAACCTCGAATCACAACAGTAGGTGAGGCCTGTATGGTGCGCGACTTACAGGCGTCTATGCTCGCCCGCATATTGCTCCCATTATGTGACGTCAAGAATCCGGTTTTCATGTTCTCATGCGCAAGACCCTGCTCATGGCAAAGAAGGATAAAATCCTATCTCCCCGATTAGGAGCAGTGTTTCAATGATCATGAATAATTTGTTCAAGTGTGTCTGCCACCCATTTGTTGAGGCTTTTTCCGGAATGAGCGGCTGCCGCGGCAATATCAGCATGTATATCTGGAGGTATCCGCAAGGTTAGCTTGCCGGAGTAAGCTTTTTGTGGCTTTTCACCACGTTGCCTGCAAACATCCAGATAATGATTGATAGCATTATGGAAATCATTGGTAAGTTCCGTTACTGTCTCTCCATGAAAGCCGATAATATCTCGAATGCCAAGCACACGGCCAAAGAAAATATTATCATCGGGATCAAATTCAATCCGCGCCGTATAACCTTTATAGGAAAGTGTATTTTTCATGGCTCGACTCCTATTTTTTGTAAAAATTCCCTGACATCTTCCACTTGGTATTTTTTTGCTTCTTTGTCGGGATGCAGACGGTGTAAAAACACAGCTTTACCTGCAACAGTCACCGATATGCGCGAACCAGCCCCTTCCATTACCTCGCCATCCAGGGAAACCAGCAGTGATTCAATGTCTGCGAATTTGATATTAGCTCGAGTTGGGATTGTAAAGATGGCCCGCAATGTCTTCCGGTGTTTTGTTCTCATAATAGAAATGATATCATATTTTGACACCACAATCAAGGGAGCCATTACTTTTTATGACAATATAAAGGCTTAAAGGGGCCCAAGGTGTTGGCTCACAGGTCAAGGTACTATCGGTCCTTGTGAAGCCGCGTTGTATAAGCCCGGCATATCGTAGATCCCGCTATTTTAAATTGCTATTTACCCATTTTGCCAATCCTGGCATTTTAGGTAAATGGCGAGAAATAGGCAGGTGTGAGCAGAAAAGAGATTCTTTCAGGATCACGGCATGACGATGCCGCCGTCTACCAGGATCATCTGACCCGTAACTTGCCTTGAGTAGTCGGAGGCAAAAAAGAGTATCGCGTCGGCCACGTCTTCAGGGCTTGCCATACGACCCAGTGCGGAAGTCTTTACTACATGCTCCCGCATCTCGACAGGGAGCTTCCTGTTAAGCTCGGTGTCCGTGGGGCCTGGACTGACGCAATTCACAGTTATATTGTGTTTACCAAGGTACCGGGCGATGGATTTCGTGAATCCCATGAGTCCCGCCTTTGCCGCCGTGTAGGGCGCATCCATTGCGATGCCGTTTACGCCGCCTATGGATGAAATATTCACGATACGGCCGTATTTCCTCGGAATCATCCTGACGGCGGCAGCCTGGGCGCAGAGGAATGATCCAGTGAGATCGATCCTGAGGATATTATTCCAGAAATCAAGGCTGATCTCTTCCAGGGCTATCAAGGTCCCGGTCCCCGCGTTGTTGATAAGGATATCTATGCGGCCGAAATCCTTATCCAGCCTCTGGAACATGGCGTTGACTGCGGCCTCGTCTCCAACGTCGGCCCGTACTGCCACGGCCTTTCTTCCGATGGCCTGGATCTCTTTTACGACTTCATCTGCCGCTTTTTGGTTCTCCAGGTAATTCACAAGCACATCCGCTCCTCCCCTCGCAAGCCCGAGCGCTGTAGCCCTGCCGATTCCCCTGCCTCCGCCTGTCACAAGCGCCACTCTCCCCGTAAAGTTCATAGGTCAACCTCCAGATTATATATTAATGATTTTGGTTCTTCTCCAAGATAGTTTGAGAAGAGGGTCCAAGGATTCAAGGGTCCGAACCCTCGAATCCGGATTATCGATCACCTAATTTGGAGATGATTCATGATTTTTGATCACACCAACCGATGAAATTGTCCATCTAATATCGGATTTTACATGTCATGAACCGCTGGATATCCATAAAACTCTTTTAGCATCTTTTTAAAATCCTGCTCATTAACCGGAAGTATCATGAATCTTCCACATATCCTCGTCGTCAAAGCAGCGTTCGCTCTCGTCAGGATGCATGGCGTCCTGCTCAAGCTTCCTCCGGTCATAGGGCTGGTTCAGGACCTGATCATAGTATTCGTGCTGGATAAGGAGGTTCATTACCTGGCTCGTGCCTGTCCATATCAGGGCGAGCCTGGTGTCCCTCAGGGCCCGCTCTACGGGATACACGTCTGTATAGCCGATCCCCCCCATGATCTGCATGGCATTGTTGACAACGGCCCATGCCGCTTCAGTGGCAAACCTCTTTGCCTCGCTTACCAGCCGCCGGACATTGGGATAATTCGCATCCACGGCCCTTGCCGCCGTATAGGTAAGTGACCGGGCGGCGTCAAGCTGGGTTATTGAGTCAGCTACCATAAAACTGATCGCCTGGAACTGGCGTATGGGCCTTCCAAAGGCCTTTCGTCTCTTGGAGTATCTCATGGCCAGGTCAAGTGCGCCCCAGACCCCAAGGCATCCCGCGGCAGAGGTAAGCCGCTCCGGGATCATCATCTGATTGAAACAGGCCGTTCCACCATGGAGCTCTCCGACCAGGTTCTCTTTGGGCACCTCGACATTCCTGAAGACCAGCCTGCCTGTTCCACCGCCCCTGCAGCCCATAAGGCCATAGAGATATTCTGTTTTGACTCCCGGGCCCTTGTCTATTATCAGGAGGCTTATTCGTTTATCCTTATCCGCGTCAGGATCGAGATTGGTCCTGCAATATACCAGGAAAAAGTCGGCCCCCTCGGCGCCCACGACAAAGCGCTTCTGACCGTTGACGATAAAGTGGTTCCCCTCCAGCACCGCTCTCGTCGTTGCCCCGAAAAAGTCCGAGCCACCCCTGGGCTCCGTAAGGGCCTCTGCCGCGATGAGTTTTCCCTGGAGATAGGGCTTAAGATATTTCTGTTTCTGCCATTCCGTCCCGAACGTGTTAAGGGCCTCTCCGACAATGGAAGGCATGACAAATGCGCACCCCAACGCCATGCCCAGACAGCCTATCTCTTCGATTGCAGCCGCCTCGGCCGGCCAGGACATGCCTCTCCCCCCGAATTCAGGAGGAAACCGGATCCCCAGCAGGTTACGCTCTGCCAGTCTTTCCACAAAATCCCGGGGATAGACTATTTCGTCCCTGTCCATTCTCCTGAGGAAATCACTCGAGACTTCGTCCCTCGCAAATTCCCTGACCTCATTTCGCACGGCCAGCTCTTCGGGATTCAACAAAAAATCGTACATTTCAGACCCCCTTCCTCTATTCTATTATGCTCATAAATCAGACTTTAAAAACCCGTGATTATGTTATTGAAAACATGATATATTGTCATTATTTTTTCAATGTTTATCGTCGATTTTTTAATAACGTTCATAACTCTGGGCACTTTGCTCTACTACTCTAAGGTTATGCCAGCCTTTGAAAGACGATATCTGTAACGTTGGCTTAGGGCACAAGGCACAAGGCCCAAGGCAAAAGGTTTGCTTCAAATTCATAGATCGATTCCTATGGGCCTTTCCTTAAGCCCTGTGCCGTGAGCCTCATGCCTGATTTTTATGGCGTTTTAATGAGTCCAACATGAATATGGCAAATAATAATAAGAATCTGGTTTGTTAATGTCTGGGTTACAGCGCAGAGGATATTATTAAAGACGCGATAGAGAATGGACATTCTCTAATAATGGAGAGGATAGAGGCGGAAAAAAAAGCTGGGGGTTGCAATTGCTTTGAGAAAAATCCGAACGTTGATGCCTTGATGATGTTTGCCGGTTGGTGAGTAAAGTACTTGGCAAAAAAGTTAATGGAGGCTTTATAAAGTCATTATGAAATCGACGATTTTTTCACATTGGGTTGTCCGGACATCTTAAAAGGTATGCCGCTCGCATTGAAACCCTTCACCAAGATCACAGTAGACACAGAAGCCGGGTGTTTTCTCGGCGATTTCCATCTTTGATTCACACTTCCCGCACAAACGTTCTTCTCCGGCCTTCATGGGCCCGTCACAGGGGACGATGGTCATGGGGCAGACGTCGATACACGCGCCGCACTGTCTGCAGAGCTCGGACCGGACACCGAAGGGAAATTCCACACGGCGATCCTTTCCTCGTCCCACAAATCCGATTGCCTTTACGCCAAACAGGCCCGTGCAGACCTGGACACAACGTCCGCATAAAATACAATCGCTGTTCCTGAAGGGGTAGCGGACCTCCTTAACCCCACAGCGGACAGCAATATCCTGAATGGCGCGGGAGTTGGGGGCCTCGGCGACGAGCAACTCCGCGATATTGCGACGAAGTCTCCTGACCTTTTCCGTATTGCTCAAAATCCTCATGCCTTCCTTTACGAGCAGGGTGCATGAGGTGGTAATCTTTGATCGGCCGTTCTCGATATGCTCTACGATACATAGGCGGCAGGCCCCAATATCGGAAAGGTTTGGGACGTGACATAAATGGGGGATGCAGATGCCGTATCCTAAAGCTGCCTCAAGCACACTTCTGCCCTTGGGCACGCTGATAAAGGCTCCGTCAATGTTAATTGTTACCTTTGGAGTCATGGTATACCTCTCTATATAACTCTAATTGCTTCAAACTTGCATTCACTCCTACATATCCCGCATTTGTTGCATAGTTCCCCGACAATCTCATGAACCTGTTTTTTATTGCCGATGATTGCCTCCTGCGGGCACTCACGCTTACAGAGGCCACAGCCCGTGCATTTCTCTGGATCGATGAAGTATGTGATCAGATTTTTGCATACACCTGCGGGGCAACGCTTTTCGTTGATATGCGCATTGTATTCTTCCCTGAAATAGCGCAACGTTGATATCACTGGATTGGCGGCGGTCTTTCCCAGGGCGCACAGAGACGTCTCGCTGACGGTATAGGCCAGATCTTCCAGGAGTTCTATCTGTTCGGGCCTGCCGCGACCTTCCGAGATATCGGTTATTATTTCGAGCATGCGGTCGATGCCCAGGCGGCAGGGGACACACTTTCCGCAGGACTCGTCCTGCAAGAAGGCGAGAAAATATTTGGCCACATCCACCATGCAAGTTTCTTCATCCATTACCACAATGCCGCCGGAACCTATCATGGATCCTGCCTCGGCAAGGGTATCGAACTCCAATGGAAGGTCGAATTTGTCCCTGGGAAGGCATCCTCCGGAAGGACCGCCTGTCTGGACCGCCTTGATGGGCTTGCCGGTCACGCTTCCGCCTCCGATATCGAATACGACCGTCTCTAAGGGGGTCCCCATGGATACCTCTACGAGGCCGGTATTTTTAATGCGACCGGTTAGAGCGAGTATTTTGGTCCCTTTGCTGGTTGTTGATCCCTTGGAAGCGAACCAGTTTGAACCGTTCAGTATTATGGAGGGGACATTTGCCCATGTTTCAACATTATTGAGTGTGGTTGGTTTGTGCCAGAGGCCGTCAACCACCATGTGGATGTCCTTTGGTCTTGGATCACCCATTTTTCCCTCAAGAGAGGCTATGAGGGCGGTTGATTCGCCGCAGACGAATGCCCCTCCGCCCCGGGCTATCTCCACGTCAAAGGAGAATGATGATCCCAGAATGTTTCGTCCCAGGAGGCCCAGCTCCCTGGCTTGATCGACTGCAACACGCGCGTGCTTCACCGCAAGGGGATATTCATTCCTTACGTAGATATAGCCTTGGCCGGCTCCGATTGCACGAGCGCCTATCATCATACCCTCGAGCACCAGGTGGGGGTTTCCCTCCAAAAGACACCGGTCCATGTAAGCGCCTGGGTCTCCTTCATCTGCGTTGCATATGACATACTTTTCGTCACCGGGCGCCTCACGGCACTCAGCCCATTTACGGCCTGTGGGGAATCCGCCTCCGCCCCTTCCCCGCAGGCCCGACGCCATGATCTCCTCGAGAATTATTCCAGGAGAGAGTCCGTTAAGACTCTTCGAAAGGGCTGAATAACCGCCGGTTGCAATGTAGTCTTCTATGGCGCACGGGTCGATCTCCCGGTTCTGTGACAGTAACTGGCGTTCCTGAGCCTGGTAAAAGGGTATTTCAGACTCGGTCAGGATTTTTTCCCCGGAAACGGGATCCCTGTAAAGGAGGCGCTCTATCACCTCGCCATTGCAGATGGTCCTGGTGATTATTTCCCCAGCGTCTTCGGGTGTGACATGACAATAGAAGGTCTTGCCCGGTTCTACCACCACGATCGGGCCCTGCTCGCAAAAGCCGTGGCATCCCGTGGCGCGCACCTGAACGCTCTTTTCCAGGCCGTGCTTTAAAAGTTCATCCTTGACTTTTTCGATGAGGTCTCGGGAACGCGAGGCCTGACATCCGGTACCGCCGCACAGGATGAGGGCCGCCTGGAAGCTTTTTCTGTAATTTACAAACTCTCCCCGAAGTATCTCCAGATCGCTTATGGAATTAAGCCTTTTCATCCGGGATTTCCTCCGTGCCTTTATTGGAAAGTGAATGGATAAGTTTTCTGAGCTTACCTGGATTCATATGATGATGGCATGACCCGTTTTCGGTGATTATCGGCCCAAGCGCGCAGGCTCCGATGCAATTAACACGTTCAATCGTGAAAAGCCCGTCTTGTGTCATTTCACTGGGTCCAACGCCGAGTTGTTCAATGGCCTGGTCGAGTATGATTTTCGCGCCGCGCACATGGCACGCCGTGCCCGTGCATATGGTGAGCACGTTCTTTCCTCGTGGCTTCAAGGAGAAGGCCTTGTAAAAGGAGGCGACGCCGTATACTTCAGTGAGCGGCACTCCCAGCTCCCCTGATATGACCCTCATGGAATCTTCAGGGATATACCCATAATGTTCCTGGACATCCTGCAGCACCTCGATGAGTTGATGGGGCTGGCTTCTGCGTCCTCTTAAGATCCGGGTAAGTTCATGGTTCGGCATGGGACAGTCCTCCTGATGTTTTTTATTGACACAGGCGCAGGGTATAGGGCAGAGTTGGTCATGTAAATACAATAAGAATGCACTCATAATACACATATTGTATTGGCAGTTAGATTATCAATTTTATACCTATTTAATGCCTATTTTTTATAGGTATAAACATGAGGGCCTATGGAAAGAGAAAAATCAGGATTACCGAGTCTCGCAGCGGGCGGTCTTGAGACTCCTGCGAAGGATCTTTTTCGTCTCTGGCGAATCCCATTTAACGACGAAGTCGAACCCTCAAAACTAATGATCGCCCTTAGGGAACGTATAAAGGAGCTTAACTGCCTTTATGGCATAGCCCAGCTGGCCGAACGTCATCCTGATTCGATTGAGGATCTGTTGGAAGACCTTGTCAACTTCCTGCCTTTTTCATGGCAATATCCAGAGATTACATGCGCCAGGATAGGGTTCAAGGGAAATACATATAAAAGCAACGGGTTCAAGGTTACAAAGTGGCGTCAGTCGTCAGGGATCCTCATGTATAATGAAAACGTAGGCGAAGTAGCAATCTTCTATCTTGAAGAACGTCCGCCGGCTGATGAAGGCCCCTTTCTCAAAGAAGAACGCGCCTTGCTGGATGCCCTGGCCGATCGGATAGGCAACATCGCAACGCGGATCTCCGCAGAACTGGAGCTGCAGGAGATCAACAGGCAACTTACACTCGAACGAAAGGCCTTGCAGGAATCGAACGCTGCCCTCAGATTAGTCTTGGCAAGGATAGAAGAGGAGAAACAGGAGATCCATCTAAGCATACAGGCCAATGTCGATAAGATCCTGATGCCCATCCTGCATGCCCTGGCAATAGATCTACCTCGAACCAAGAGGAAATACCTGGAATTGTTAAGTACCAACCTGGAGGAGATTACCTCTCCCTTTGTCAACACCTTATCAAAGACCCATCTTTCCCTGACACCCACGGAAATTAGTATATGTAATATGATTCGGAATGGATTGCGGACCAAAGAAATAGCGCAGATCCGGGGGGTTTCAGCGGCTACGATAAACCGCCATAGGGAGCATATCCGGCGTAAACTCAAGATCACCAACAGCGAAATCAATCTGACGACGTACCTACAATCAGAAATGTAGGAAATAGAGGTGATAATCCGGACTTTAATGGTGCAAAAGGAATTTGCATTGCTTAAGGGAATGAAATATTACTTGACAAGGGCCTAACTTGTGAAAAATAGTGCAAAGTGTTATATAGCCACCAGACATGGGATTTATCGGTTATCAATATTCATCTCTTAGAGGAGGAAGTGGAATGAAACGATCAGCATTCAGTGTCCTGTTATTTGTCTCCTGCCTGATAATGATCTTCCCGTACGCTGCCAGGGCAAAAACGAAACTGAAGCTGGCATCCGTAACACCCGCCCATCATGCCTACAGTAGAGGGGCCATGGAGTTTGCACGGCTAATAGGGGAGGGCAGTAATGGTGAAGTGGAAATCAAGGTCTTTCACAGCGGGCAGCTCGGGAACGGGGAAAGGGAATATCTTGAGGGTATGCAGATAGGCACCATAGATATGGCTGTAACGGCTACCGGCCCCATATCCAATTTTGCGCCGAACATGGGTGTTGTTGACCTGCCTTTCCTCTTTAAGAGCACGGAACAGGTTGACAAGGTACTTGACGGCCCCATAGGCGGCGAACTCCTAAAGGACCTCAATGGGATCGGTATTCAAGGCCTCGCCTTTTTCGAAAACGGTTTTAGGAACTTCACCAATTCAAAGCGTCCCCTGCTGAAACCGGCCGATTTCAGGGGCCTCAAGTTTCGCACAATGGAAAATCCGGTGCACCTCGCCTCGGTCAGGCAGTTGGGGGCGCAGGCCGTTCCCATGAGCTGGGGAGAGGTCTACACTTCCCTCCAGACCGGGGTGATTGACGGCCAGGAGAATCCCATTGCCATAATCTATGCCTACAAATTGAACGAGGTCCAGAAATACCTGAGCCTGACCGGCCATTTTTATTCACCCGCGCCCTTGACCATGAGCCTCAAAAAATTCAAGGGCCTCAAACCGGAGTGGCAAAGGCTCTTCATGGACGCGGCCCTTAAGGCCGCCGCCTATGAGCGCAGCCTGATCCGGGAAAACGAAAAGAAACAGTTAAGAGAATTGGCTGCCATGGGCATGGAGGTCAGCACCGTGGATAAAGAGGTCTTTATTGAGGCCATGGCCCCGGTCTATGAAAAGTTCACCAATGAATATCCCGGCTGGAAGGGCATCCTGGAAAAGATCAGGGCCGCCGGACGCTAAATTAAAAAGGACCTGCATGGAAAAGATCAGCGATGTGCTGAACAGGCTGAGTAAGGGTCTCCTGGTCATGATACTGACGGGAATGTGCGTTGCCATCTTCCTGCAGGTGATATTTCGATACCTGATACACCTACCCCTTTACTGGACCGAGGAGTTCGGACGATATTGCCTGGTCTGGGCCTCGCTTTTGGGGGCTGCGATCGCCCTCAAAGGGGGAGAACACATCGCAATAACCCTGATAATGGATCGTATTCCGGGAAAGGCTCGAATGGTCTTTGCCCATGTCTCTCGAATCTCTATCGCCCTTATCCTCCTGGTGATCATGACGGGCGGGATCAAGCTGGTTCAAGTCACGCTAACCCAGATCAGCCCGGCCCTCCGGGTCCCCATGGCTGTCCCTTACTTAGCGATCCCAGTCAGTTCGGCAATCATGCTATTTCACATCATTGCTTCCATGTTTCCCCGTGGGAATGGAGGTGAAACTGAAAATCCCTGAGAGCTTTACAGGTTCATAGGACATGTGATGGTCGTTCTCGTCTTACTGGTCTCCTTTTTCTTTTTCCTGGTCCTGGGCGTACCCATTGCCTTTATCCTGGGGCTGACACCGCTGATGGCCCTGATCTCAACCGGGGACACCCCTCTTGTCCTGCTGGCACAGCGCATCTTCACGGGCATGGACAACCCGGTTCTCCTGGCAGTCCCGTTTTTTATCCTGGCCGGTAATATCATGAGCGCAGGCGGCATGACACTGAGGCTTGTCAGGTTCTGCAACATACTGGTGGGACCTTTCCGGGGCGGGTTGGCCTACATAAATGTGGTAATCAGCATGCTCTTCGCAGGCATTACAGGGGCCGCCGTGGCCGACACAAGCGCGGTCGGCTCGATTCTCATTCCGGCAATGAAAAAGGGCGGCTACGACAGCGACTTTGCGTCAGCAGTGACGGCCACCTCATCGACGATCGGTCCGATCATCCCTCCCTCCATCCCTTTTATTATTTACGGTGTCCTGGGAGAGGTATCTATCGCGTACCTCTTTTTAGCGGGATTCGTCCCCGGATTGTTATTAGGACTTTTCCAGATGGCCGTCGTGGCCTATTATGCGCGAAAGAGGAGATACCCCAAGGGGGCGTGGCCGTCCCTAAGAGAGGGCCTCAGGGTCAGCCTTGACGCGGCCCTTGTGCTGATGATGCCGGTCATTATCCTGGGGGGCATCCTTTCCGGAATATTCACGCCTACGGAGAGCGGGTGCGTCGCGGTTTTTTACGCCCTCTTCATCAGTCTTGTCCTTTACAGGGACCTTTCCATAAGAGACATACCGGGCATTATTGTGAGGACCGGTATTACCAGTTCGCTGGTCATGCTTGTCATTGGCACGGCCAGCATCTTTTCCTGGGTACTGGCAAGCGAAGAGATCCCCCAAAAGATCACCGAGGTGGTTATCGGAATGACCCAAAACAGGGTCCTGATTCTTCTGCTAATGAATGCGTTGCTCCTGTTAATCGGGACCTTTATGGAGACCACGGCCTCCCTGATTATCCTGACGCCGGTGCTTCTTCCTTTGATGATGAGAATCGGCGTTGATCCCCTCCATTTCGGGGTAATAATCGTGCTCAACCTGGTAATCGGTCTCACAACCCCGCCCGTCGGCGTCTGCCTGTTCATTGCCTGCTCCATCGGAAAGACCAGCCTGGAAAATCTTTCACGCGCCATTCTCCCTTTCCTCTTTGCCTCCATCCTTGTCCTGATCATATGCACATACTGGGAGGGTCTGATCATGGCAGTGCCCGAATACTTCGGCTACAAGGCCCTGCTTCCATGATTGTTCCCGGATTGCATAAATCCGGCGGATAAGAAATGTGCCAAATATCTTGATCGCATTTTCCGGGATGTGATAGTATGTCACCCAGATGGACAAAATTTTCATGATAGGAGGATGACATGCCAAAAAAGATTCTACAGATCAATGTAAAGTTTAATGTCACGGCAGAAGAACTCAAGGATGAGTTTAAATCCGCGGCGAGCCCCATATCAGGGGTGCAGGGGCTGAAGTGGAAGATCTTTGGTATGAACGAAGATCAAAAAGAAGGCGCAGGCATCTATCTTTTTGAGAACGAGGAATCCATGAAATCATACCTCGATGGCCCCATAGTGGCCGCAATGAAGGAGAAGAAGGCCTTCACCGACATAAACGTAAAGACCTTCGATGTGGTTGAGGAGGCGACCGCGATAACCAGAGGTCCTGTTCAGGGATAGAAAAGCCTAAAGATTATTACGAGAGAAGGCCTGGATGGTTCAAGGCTTTTCTATGATCTGTATCGGTGATGTCATATGAGAATGATCGGATCACATAACATTCTATTGGCAACCTTGCTCCTGTTTCTCCTGATCGCCTGTTCACCTATTAATTATCGCAATTTAGCCGACAATCCCGATAGATCAATTGTTTATATTAAAAAGGCATTGTCGGGAGAATTAAATACCTGGAACAAGATAGAGGCAAGCTTCAGCAAGATCGACGGCAAAGCTCCCGGGCTATTTGCAAACCATGACATCGCCTATCTGCTTCCAGGGAAGCACGCGCTTGAAGTCATTGTATTCGCTTCATTGGAATTCGATCAGTGAATGCAGGTCCCCGCTGGTATGGACAATACCGGAGAACCTCAGACCATGTTTGAATGTGAAACCGTGAGGCTTAAAGGCTGGCACAGGTCGGAGACAATTGAGGTCGATGTCCTGCCTGCTAAAGTTTATGACCTGATCGTATCAATCAATATGATGGAATTTAAAGGGGAATTCAATCTGAGATTTGAGGGGCAGGACCCTTCAAAGCCAGGCCCGGCTCAATCTCACTAAAATCTCCGGACAGAAATACCGCGGCACACCCCGGCCTTTTCATGGGCTGTCATGTCCTAAAAACAGAGTTTTCCAGGATTCATAATGTTATTCGGGTCGAAGATAGCCTTGATTTTTCTAAGCGCCATGGTAGTCTGGGCATCCCTTCCATAGGCGAATTCGGCCCAGGGGCCGTAGGGGCGGGAGAAAAAGGCGCCTGCATTGGCAAGGGGATCAAAGGCCCTTGTCGATATCTCTTTGACCACAGTTGATTCGACAGGGTTATTGGGATCAAAGAACAGGCTGTACTCGCAATGATAGGAAACGCCCTGTACCTGGGGCTGGATATAGATGCCCATATCCGAAAGGGGGTAGCCGTTTTTCAAGGCGATATTCTCCATTATACCTTTAAGGGAGGAAAGCCTCTCACCGGTTGCAAGGAAGAATATATCACAGCATGATCCCTTGGACCCGAGTTTCCAGTGTGTGCCCTCCGCCTGACCGTGCAGGGTCTTTAAAATGTCAAAGGCCGAGGCCTCTCCTATCTGTCTTGCGGGTTTGAGATTCAGCGATTTGGCGTATTCAGAGGCGTCATGCATCTGGTATTCCACCTTTTCTTCGGGAAAATATTTTGATCCCGTTATAGTGTAAAAGAGGATCCACTCCGGGAGAGCGGCCTTTATGGCCTCATAGTCTTTTAGATCTTCCTTTCCAATAACATGTGCGAGATTTGTGTTATTCAGCACGAGGCAATCATCGACTATCCTGCCCTTTATAAGAAGACGAATCAGGTCCAGAGCTTTATCCAGATTGGAGGAACCCACAAGGAAGGGCTCTTCAAGGAAAGGCAACTGCTCACACCTGATGGATGCCCAGGTAACGATCCCCATCGTGCCCTGGGCGCCCTGGATAAGCCTTGAAAAATCGGCCTGCACTGGTCCCGAGGCCTCATTCTGGGCCGCACCGACCTCCCACTGCTCTTCAAGACTGCCCGGACCTGCTGCGGAGCCTGTTCGAAACAGATCGCCGGCGCCGTAAACGATCTCCGTACAGGCCAGGGGGTCCGTGATGTCCCAGTGGTACTTAGGCATTATGACCGGTTCTCTTTCGAGAAGGCTCCCTATCACGGATTTGGACGCGCGAGGAAGGAGCGGTAAATTGGGTCTGAGCTTATTATTATGCAGCTCCGGTATCAGCTCGCCAAAAGTGACTCCGGGCTCAACTATCGCTATCCTGTTCTCGGGGTCGATCCTTATGATCCTTTTCATTCCAGCCAGATCCACCACGACTGCCCCGCCGATGCCTGGAACCGTGTCGCCCCTGAAATGGGGAGGTCCGGAGCTGACAGGTATCAGCGGTATCCCGTTTCCATTGGCCCACCTGACAAGCCTATGCACCTCTCCGGCGGTCCTGGGCCTCACGACGAATCGCGGCCTTACGGGGTTGACAAAACTCTCATCCCTTGAGAATTCTTCAAGGCTCTCTATTGAATCGAGGATGTTTTCCTTCCCGACGATTGCTTCCAGTCCCTTTTTATAATCCATTTTTACCTCTTTCACTCTTCATTCTTTGCTGAGATGTACATGGCCGGCTCGGAGACGCCTCTTGGATCGAATGCCTTCTTGAACTTCCGGAGCCACAGGTGGTAGTTGCACAGGTGCGGCCCCCACTTGTCGTGGGCCGTGTCCCCCCAGACAGTTACGGGTGCCGGGTATTTCTCCTCTATGGCCATGTCCTCACACCTGCTTGAGTATTCCATTACCGCCTGCCATGATTCGCCCGTGGGGTGTACCTGGACAAGGGATTCGGCATGCCCGTTGTGGCCGAATTCTATGGGCGTGCCCCAGATACAGTCCAGGCCCTCGTCGCCACGGACCCGTCCCTTTTCCTGAAATTGCCGCTTTAAGGGCATCCCGGCCAGCATCATCTTAAAGGAAGTAAGGAACATGGAGGAATCGCCGATGGAACCAAGGAACCTCCCCGTGCCCCGGAAGACCTCCCTGATCGCTATGGTCGATCTCGTTATCGCCCATATGTATTCCCTCTTGACGTCCTCATTCTCGAAATATTCGATAAAAGCGCCGCCCTTTTCAGTGACAATCCTGCGGAGGACCTTGTCCCGGTACCTGAACTCCCCATCCGAGTTCCCGGTAATAATGAGGCAGAATCCTGGCCTCTCCCTGATCTGCTCCTGGAGTTCAGCGAGGAGTTCCGCGCCCTCGTCATTGTTGCCCGACAGTCCCTGGGCCAGCATGGGAGGCGCCAGCCTGGTCTGGGCAAAACAGATTTCAGCCTGGGCGATCTCGATCATGGCATCGATGAATATATCCCAGTCGGGAAAGACCACATAATGGAGGTCCATGTTGGGGGGCCTTTCCTTGAAGAGGTATCGGGGCGACACACCCTCGATCTCAGGTTGGGCCGGTCCGTGCCATGGGTATATCTTGGTCGCCGCCTTTGTAAAGACACCCAATCCTCCCATGACCGTCTGGGGACCCCTCAGGACACCCCTCAAAGAGGGTCCCGGCCCGTCACCGCAGAACCAGCCTGCACCGGAGCCCAGGGAGCCGGTCTTCAGGATGTCCCCGTCGGGCAGGACCCATTCAACACCCAGGAGATTTCTGGGACCATAACTGGTGCTTAAGGAGGTATGTCCCAGTCCCTGGTGGGCGGCGACCGGAAAGGCGGTGCAATTTGCGCCGGCGCCGATGATATTCAGATTAAAACCCGTCTTCATCAGCTCGGCCTGTAGCTGGGCGCTGGTCACATAGGGTTCCACGACGGCGTACATGGCCTTATCATTTATTTCAATGATCCGGTTCATCCTCCTCAAATCCATCTGTATGGCAGTGTCATCAAGGCCCAGACCGCTGTAAAATCCCCAGCCCGTGCTAAAGGCCTTGTAGCGGATATTGTATCTGTTGCATACCTTTACGATACCCTGGACCTCCCGGGTGTTCCCAGGGAGCACTACGGCCCCGGCCCTTGGCAGGAAGGGGGTGTTGGTGAAGAGCTCGGCGCCCCACTGGTAGGCATAGGAATCAAGAATAGCCGGGTGCTCGGATATGTTTTCCGGGGCAACGATGTCTTCCAGGGCCCTGTAGGCGTCCCTATTTTTTAAGGCCATTTTAATACCTCCCCATACTCAAATAGATTGCGCAAAAAGGTCTACAACGTCAAATACATCCATTTTCAGGCCGTTCTCCTTAACCGCGTCCCTGAAGTTCCTTATGCACCAGGGACAGGCCGTTACAATGGCCTCGGCCCCCGTATCCACGGCCTCTGTTATCCTCTCCTTCGCGGTTGCCATGCTGTAATCGGGATAGGCGTCGATCACGCCGCCACCCGCGCCGCAGCAGTAGCTGTATTCCTTTATCCTCTCCATCTCCAGGAGCCTTAACCCGGGGATACTCCCAAGGATCCTTCGCGGCGCTTCATAGACGCCCTGCGTGCCTTTCCTCCATTCCTTCCTGGGTTCGTGCATGATCCGGTTGCCGGGATTCGTTATGATCTTTCCCTTCCAGGGTTTCCAGGGCTCTCCCATTCGCCCAAGGTGGCATGGGTCATGATAGGTCACTACCTTATCGACCTTTTTTTGGGGACTGATCTTACCCTGCCCGATCAGATGGTCGAGGAACTCGGTTATATGATAAACGGCGATATCGCTATCCAGACCGATCTTCCTGTAGAGCACCTTGAAGGAGTGGTAGCAATCCGAGCAGCTCGTAACCAGGGTCCGCACTCCGGCCCGTTCGAGCCTTTCCAGGAAAATGGGGGCGAATTTCTTGAAATCATCCACATAACCCAGTTCATAGGCCCGGCCGGCGCAGCAGTCCTCATTTTCGCCAGCGAAGGCCACATCGATTCCTGCGTCCTTCATAATATTCACGGCCCCCCTTGCAGAATCCCATAGATCCCTGTCATAGCTGTACCTGCAGCCCGCGTGATAATAGACCTCCGCTTTTTCTTCCCCTATCCTCTTGATGTCCAGACCTCCGGCCCAATCCCCCCTCCCGGCCCTGGGCCTCTGCATCATGTTCCCCTCCTTTTTGAGCCAGGCCATCACATTCCTGTGGACCTCCGGGACCAGACCCTCTTCCACGCATCTTGCCCTCAACCCGTATATGGGGTCTGTCAATTCCAGGTCCAGCCCGTATTTGCAGGAGGTATCGCAGGCCCCGCATGTCTGGCATTGATAGATAATATCCACCAGGGGATCATCCAGCTCCAGTCTTCCATCCAGGAGGGACAGGGCGGTTACCAGCCGGCCGCCGCCCGAATAGGCGTGGAAATTATAGCGGTTTATGCTGGGACAGATGTTGGAATACCTGTGCCCTTTTGTCACGGCATGGGGCACAAACTTGCAGTTTGAGCACCTGGCGCACCTCAGCATGTATTCCCTGTAATCTTCCAGCATTTTATGGTCTCCTTTCAGATGTTAAACTCTTTAGAAATCCATCTCCTGAACAATGTCTCCATTATCCCCCTACCATAAGGCCGGGGAGCCACAGGCTTATCCCGGGGAAGGCGGATATCACTCCCAGGAATATCAGCTCGAAAAAAAGGAAGGGTGCAACGCCCCGTATGATATCACCGGTCGGGACATTAAAGATTGTCTTCACGGCAAAGAGGTCTGTTCCCATGGGCGGTGTTATAAGCCCGATTTGAGTATTGACCACGAACAACACACCGAACCAGATTGGATCCATGCCCAGGCTCACGATCAGAGGAACAAAGACAGGTATGGTCAACAGAGTGATGGTGATCGGATCTATAATACACCCAAGGAAGAGAAGGATGATGTTAATAATCACTATTACCTGCCACGGGGCGATGGATCCCGATTCCACGAAAGCGAGCATGTTCTTTGCGACATTGGTGCTCCCCACCACAAAGGTGAAAAACGAGGCAGCTATAATAATGAACAGGATAAGGCCGTTGACCGTTGCTGCCTCAACCAGGGCATTGCGTAATCCCTTCCAGCGTAGGCGAAAAAAAAGTATACCCAGGATTATGACCACAAAACTCCCGACCCCCGCGGTCTCAGTGGGGGTTGCAATGCCGAAGTAGATCGCTCCCAGGATACTGAACATCACCAGGGCCACTGGCCAGATACCCTTCAAAAAGGAAGGGGGTGAGACCTGTGTTGAAATGGAGACTTTTTATTATGGCCACGACCGAGATCCATTGTCATTATTTTTGTTCAAAACATCGGCCAGGAAGTCTTTTATTCGCTTTATATTATTGATGTGCTGGTTAAAACTGCAGGAAACAGGGTTAAGATTCTTTTATGTATGGATGTTTTGAAACATCATTACCATATCAATTATTAAAATCAACATGCTTTTTAAAATAGGCCCACGTCAACAGTAGTTCTTCCGGTTAATGAGTAGGTTGAATAGCAAAGATCCCGGCCCATAGGATCAGATTTTGGAGCCGCAGCGGAGGTCGGGTTCTTTTTTTCAAGCCCTATCTCAAAAAGAGTTCCACCAGA
>CAZGIZ010000045.1:0-5620 GCA_964526655.1 uncultured Desulfobacteraceae bacterium
TGGGGATGATGGTTGCTCGGGCCTGGGGTTCGAGAAAGCTGAAGCAGACCATGACGGTCTCAAAGAATCCTTCTTCAATGACTCGTTCAAGCAGGTCCAGGCTGTGGCTTGTCAGCCCGATATGCCCGATCAGCCCTTCCTCCTTTGCCTTTGATAATCCCTCCAGTGCGCCGCCCCCTGAGACAATCGTTTCATAGTCCTTAGCGTCCCTTACCCCGTGGCATTGATACAGGTCGATATAACCGGTTTGGAGGTTTTTAAGGCTTGTTTCCACGTCTTCCCTGGCCCCGTCTGATGTCCTCTGGACGGTCTTGGTCGCGAGAACCACCTTTTTGTCTGTCTGCTGCAGGGCCTTGCCGATTCGCTCTTCACTCGTGGTGTACATCCTCGCCGTGTCGATAAAATCGACGCCGCTTTCCACTGCATGGAGCACCGTTTCTATGGCGTGCCCTTCATCGACACGCTGGATCGGGATGCCGCCAAAACCCAGTTGATAGGGTTCAAGCCCTGTCCTGCCTAATACTACTCTCCTCATGGATTTCTCCTTTCATGTCGCCGTAAAGCCTGTGGCAATTCTCCGATGTTATCCTGACAACCTCTTCCTGCCTCATCCCTTTTATTTCCGCGATCGCCCTTACCGCCGCAAGGGCGTTGGCCGGCTCGTTCCGCTCCCCCGGTAGAGGACCCAGCACGGGACTGTCCGTCTCGATAAGCAGGCATGAAACCGGCAAGTGCTTTACAAGCTTTTGCTTCTGCCTTGATCGAACAACAGAAGGGGGGACGGAGAAAAAAAAGCCTGATTCAACTGCTGGCATGGCCGTCGAGGCCTTTCCATCAAATGCATGGAGCTGGACCCGCCGGGCCCCGTGTCTGATGAGGCTCTGGATGGCATGTCTGCCTGCGGACCTGGAGTGGACGTTCAGGGGCAGGTCGATCTCCAGGGAAAGGGCTATGAACATGCCGAAGATCTCCTCCTGGAGATCCCTATCCCTTTCCTCCTTCAGGATCCAGTGATCGAGGCCCACCTCGCCGATCGCAAACAACTCATTGCGATTTTCCCTGATAAAGGCGATCATCTCCCCAGCCCTTTGGAGATCAGGACTGGAGGGATAAAGGCCAGCGGCAGGCATCAGGCCGGGATGTATCGTTGCCAGCTCAATATTCCGCTTCGCATCCGCAATGTCCTCGCCCACGCAAATTATTGACCTTACACCAGCCGAGGCCGCCCTTTTGAGCACCTGGACCCGGTCGGGATCAAAGGCCGCGTCACATAAATGGGCGTGGGTGTCAGTGATTCCCTTTTTGATATTCATGTCAGATCCCACATCGCCATCAAAAGTCTCATGGGAAACTTACGTACAAAAATGATCTTTAACCAAAATGCACAAAACTTAAAAATAAAGATTCTAATAGGCAAACTTTGGGGTCACATAGAATGAACAGTAGGCAAGGTTCTGAATGACCTTATGGGCCCTCTTTTCCAGGGCCATGGCTATCTCAGGGAATTTAGACTCGGGGACTTCCTCGTCCACGTCAATGTCCGCGACAATAATGATGCGTTCTTCAGACTCCTTGACTACCCTGAAGTCGTGGTAACTCGTGATCCTTGGATCTTCAGCCACTATTTCCCTGAAACGGGTCTCCAGGGCCTCGATTTCCGGGGTCTTCTCAGGAAGGGGGTCGGAATGACAGACCACTTCCCCTCCAAACTGCTCCCGGACTTTTTTCTCGCACTGTTCCGTAATCTCGTGTATCCGTGCCGGACCGTACTTTTCAGGGATCTCGCCGTGAAAGGAGATAAGAAACATTGAACCGTAGTCATGGACAATGATTTCGTGAACATCCTCGATCCCGTCAATGGATTTGGCTGTCTCGCGTATTCTCCGGATCATTTCCCTGCCAGGGGCCTTCCCAAGGAGCGGGATTATGGCCTTGTGGGCATGACTGTATCCCTGGTAGAGGAGCCATATGGACAGGGCCATGCCTATGTATCCATCCGCCTGATTGACATGAAAAAAATGACCTGTAAGGAGACCGGCGATAACCGTCAGTGTGCCGATCGCCTCCACCCGCTGATGCCCGGCGTTGGTGAGGATGGCCCCGGAACCCGTGCGTTTCCCAAGAAAAAGGATATACTGCCCCGTCCACCACTTTACAAGGACCGTGGCCAGGAGAATCCAGGGCAGCGCGGGCCAGTAGTGAATGGCCTGAGGGTGCACTGCCTGGTGTAGGGAACTCTCACCGATCTGAATCCCTGACACGAATAGGAATACCGACATGATAAGCGGTCCAATGTGCTCCATGCGGCCGTGTCCGAAAGGGGTCTTTGCCGTGGCCGGCTTGGCCGCCACCCAGAAAGTTACCACAAGTATTATGGAATTTGCGAGATGGGAGAGGAGATGAAATGCGTCGGCCACAACGGAAATGGAGCCGGACATCAATCCCATTATCATCTTTACCGCAAACAGGAGGACTGTCATTATTATGGATGTCCAGCCTGCCAGAATGCCGTGCCGGAACCGGACAATAGGGTCGTCGGTTCGATCAAAGTCGCGGATAAAGTATCCGGCCAGGGTCTGGTTGGTTTTTTCCAGGATTCTCAATGATGTTAGTCCTCCGTGGTTACATATTCCTGCGATCCCCCCTTTCGAAGGTCCGCGACGATTTCCATTATCTCTTCCCGACGGGAGGCAGGGGCGCTCACATGGCCCCAGCCCTTCTGGGTCTGAAAAAGCCCGTCAAAGGCAGTGTCGTAATAGGATTTCATCATATGGGGGATTTCCCTCTCGGTGAGTATCGATTCCATGAGTCTGGCCTCGTCGTCATTTTCCAGGACCACTATTTTCACATATTTTTCCATTTTTCAATTTCATCATATTCCCCTCCAAAAAACAAGATCTTAAAGGGGGCGGCAAGCGTGCCTACCTTTTTTACAGTAAATATCCGGCACCATGCATCTCTTTAAGGCGATATCCATCTGTATGGCAGCCAGTGAACAAATATGATAGAGGCGTAAGGTACAGGGCGTAAGGCACAAGGAGAAAAAAAGGGTTATGTCTTGCCTTGCGCCTGGTTGAGCCCAACTTGTAGATATCCCCTTTCGAAAAAGCTTATGGCCTCGCCTGACTGTAAGAACTGATTCAGGAAAAATGCAGACATACATAAATTTTTGAACTTTAGTCTTTTATCCAGCGTACTCATTTATCGGAAGAACCGGATAATTTTCGTGAAGAGAGTTGATGATTTTGAATGATCTGTGTTATATAGCATGGGCTAAATCCATAAGGGTCATCGTGAGTTTCATTTCATATCGTATTTAGGAGGTTAGAGGATTATAGGGAAGGAATAAAGCCAGTTTCAAAAATCCGGTGTTGATTGATCGTTGTCTCATTCGAAAGGGGGGTGAGTAATGGCTGCAAAAAAGATCGCGGAAAATGTTTACGCAAATGTCGATTATGACGGGGGAAATGTCTCTTGCGTCAGCACTGGGGAAGGGCTCATCCTCATCGATACGCCGACATTACCAAGGGACATCGAAGATTGGAAGGCGTTTATCTATGGTCTGAATTCAAAAAGTGTACAATACATCATCAATACCCACATTCATTTTGATCATATGATGGGGAATAACCGGATCGGCGGGAAGGTAGTGATGCATAAAAGCGGTGAAGAAAGGTTGTTAGAGAAGGGCGCCACCCTTAGAGAGACCATAGAAGGAATGACCTCAATATGGTCCCAGGAGGATATAGACTTCATCCTGAACGAGCCCCTGATCAAGCCTTCGATTACCATGAGCGACGAGATGACCATCCATCTCGGGGAATACACAATCAGACTGCATCATTCAGGCGGGCATACTCCCGACAGCATAATCGTGTATGTGGTTGAGGATCAGATCCTCATTACTGGGGACAACCTGACATCCGGAACTCACCCCTTTAAGGGGGAGGCCTCTTTCCTGGAATGGATTGACGCCCTTGAACACATGAACAGTTATGACATACAGTATATTATTCCCGGCCATGGAGAGGTTTGCGGGAAGGAGGAGATCGACCGTTTTATTGAATATTTTAAGAGTCAATGGGAAATGGCCGAAGACCTGATTAATAAAGGACATTCACAGGAAATGGTCGTAGATAAAATAGGTGAGGAGATGTTCGGTTTCTTTGAGGTTATTCCTGAGAGGATGCAGGGAGCCAAGATGATGTTTGACATCGGCACGGGCCAGCTCTACAAGGAGATAAAGGAACGGCTCCAGGGGCCTGAAATCATCTAAGGACCGTTTAATTTGTGTCTCTTCCTATCTCAGGAGGTCCAGTTTCTCCAGATCACCGGCAACGTCACCCAGATCCAGCTCCCTGAGCCTTTCGCCTGTAGGGAGGCCTGTCTCAAGGTCCCATCCTCGCAGGACGTAATACTCATCCTTTAAACGTTCAAAACCTTCTCTGTCAACGACCGCGCCCTTTTTGGATATGGGCTCGCAATTCCTGCCGGGCGCCAGGCATTCGGGATCGAAAAAAAGGGAATCCAGCGGCTCCTCAAAGAAATAGTCCATGATTTTATCACTTTCCCTTCCTCCCCAGCCCTGTCTTAGGAGTATCGCCCTCTGGAGGTTAAAGATCCTCTCTCCTATCCTGTTCAGTCCATCTTCATCAAGGACTCTTCCGGTAATGGCGGAAACAATCCTGCTCTCCATTGTGGAAAACCCTATTTCCTCATTAAAGTGCCTTACCTGGTAAATGGGCCATGACAGGTCGCAGAGGATAAGACTCTCCTTGATATATCCGAAGTCCTGAATCTTTTTTGCGGCAACGGCCTTGCCCCTGTATGTGGAAAAGTCACAGGCATCGTCACCACCCCAGAATTGCCTGGCGACCTCTTTGAGCCTTTCTGTGGATAGGAAGGCGTCTTCATATCCATTCAGCCAGTTGACCCATCTCGCGATAGGGAGTGAGGTGGCGTGGAGGAGTTGTATAGGCCTCCTGGGCTCCGTGGCGTAGATGAGCCCGTTGACGGCCATAAATCTGGGGTCATAATCGGTGGTTTCACTGGCCCTGGTGCTGATCACCGATCCCAGGAGCCTGCGGGAGCCCCTGCCCACGAGGCCTGCGGCCTTCAAGGCGCCCATGGATAGGATATCGCCGAAGCCTTCTTTGAAGGACAGGTCATGAACAAGCTTTTCTATAAACTCGGCGCTGCCGATCTTCGAGAGGGGGAGACCGGTCTCCTGGTCTCCCAGGATGCCGGCTTCGTAACACTTGGCGAGCCATTCTATGAGGGGCTGGAGCACGGCCGTATCCAGCCCGTACTGGTCACAGAGTCTGTTGGCAAGCCTGTTGACCCTAACGGCTTCCTCGCCCTCGCCATAGTAGATGGAGACAGGAAGCATGTAAAAGGATGATGACTGGCAAAAATGCTTGTATCTCTTGCCTGTCTCGTCAGGGAATTCCTGCCTGTCACAACCGCTTATGCAGCCGTAGCAGGCAGTCAGGTGTTTTTTATCGAGTGACACATGACCATAATTTTCATAATTACCGGTCCTTAAAAGGTAGACCTGGTCGGCCAGGGATTTTAAGGTATCAGGCTCCGCGGCAACGGGTCTTTTTTTCTTATCAACCTT
>CAZGIZ010000045.1:5720-28943 GCA_964526655.1 uncultured Desulfobacteraceae bacterium
GGGGCCTTCCCGCAGATCTGCCAGCGGCAGCCTGCGAATCTGGTAAATCCCGCCAGAGGTCCCGTCATAAAGATCAGGCAATTCTCGGGTTCAAGGGCCCTTGTTTCAGGTGAGGTCTCATCCCAGTAAATCTTTGCCGCAATGCCCCTCCCGCCCAGAAATCTATCTGTATAATCCCCGGTGACAAGCCTGCGGGAGGTTCCCTGTGAGAGGTCTATCTTGAGGATCTTACCCGCGTATCCGAATTGGCTCATTCCATTCTTCCCCCTGAATCTTTACCCTCCCAGGCATTCATATTCGCCGGTCGCGTCGTTCCTTTCATCCTGACTTCTTATAATTCTTTGCTTCTCTACACCTCAACCTACGAGCTTTTCAGCGGTCTTTTCCGCAAGCTCCATCAGATCCGGGCGGGCCTCGATATCTCCCAGCTCCCTTATTTGGCATCCCCGGATGTGATGGGACTCATGAAATCCGTAACGTTTGAAATAATTTTCATAACTGGTATGGAGATCCCTGAACATGTCTTCTGGCGCCCCTTGAGCGGTTATAAAAACCGCCTTTTTCCCTGGAGCCAGACGGGACGGATTCGGGTTGGTTCGAAAATCAGGGACCATGAAGGAGAAGGTGCGGTCCACGAGGCATTTTAACTGTCCTGACACTGAACCGAAGTAGACTGAAGTCGCCATCACCAGGATGTCGGTTTCCATTATGGCCTCGAGAACCTGTGTCAGGTCGTCATCGAGGACGCATCTATCGGATTTCGTTTTACAGGTAAAGCAGCCCTGGCACCCCCTGTAGTTTAGCTCGTTCAGGGAAAAATACCTGACCCTCGCGCCCATGTTTTCGGCCTTCTTACAGAACCGTTCCGCGATGGTTGTGCTGTTTCCCTTGGGTCTCGGGCTTCCCAATACACAGACTATTTCCATTTTGAATCCTCCTCTATAACTAACCTATTGGTAACGTTCATAATTGGTGGCATAACCTATTTATATGACATTTTCCCACTTTGAACATGGCCGCTATCCTCACCGATGCCTTGACCCGGCCCTGCGGGTATTGATGATTAAGGAGATATCTATAGGTAAATCAGGTTATGGTGTCAAGCTCTATGGCCAGGTGTCAGGCTCCAGCCGAAAGGCGTCGGGGCCGAAACAATTGACAAATTTGCATAATTTAAGTAGTGCTCATTTCATTCAATCAGGGATATGAAATATGAGTAAGGATTTGACAGGAAAGGTATTTGATATACAGGGATTCACCGTCAATGACGGCCCTGGAATCAGGACGGAAATATTTCTCAAGGGGTGCCCCTTGAGGTGTCTCTGGTGCCACAGCCCGGAATCCCAGGCGCCCTATGCCCAGGTGGCGTGGTATGAGATCAGGTGCATAGGGACGGAAAACTGCGGGGAATGCCTGAAGGCCTGTCCAAAGGCGGCCCTGAAAGAGGGCAGGACCATATTCTCCAAGACGGCCAAGACCGAGATCCGGATCATCGATCTGGACAGAAAAATCTGCGACAACTGCGGTAAATGCACGGATGTCTGTCCTGCTGAGGCCCTGGCCATGGCCGGAAAGGACATGACAATTGATGAACTCATGAAGAGGATAGAAAAGGACAGGAAATTCTATCAAAAATCCGGGGGTGGTGTCACCATCTCGGGCGGCGAACCCATGGTCCAGTACAGGTTTACAGGGGCACTGCTCAGGGAGTGCAAGATCAATGGATTGCACACATGCCTGGATACCACGGGATACGCAAAATGGGATCACTACAGGGAGGTCCTGAAATACACTGATCTCGTTTTGTACGATATCAAACACATGGACCCGGAAAGGTCACGGGTCCTGACCGGTGTTACCAACGAGCTGATCCTTGAAAACGCGAGGAGGATGGCCGCTGAGGGCATGGCCCTGCAGATAAGGATTCCAATCATTCCCGGGTTAAACGATTCCGAGGAGAATCTTCGCGCGACAAGCGAATTTTGCCGGGAATTGGGCCCTTCCGTAAAAATGGTGCAGATATTACCCTACCATCGCCTGGGCCTGGCCAAGTATGAAAGGCTCCAGAAAGAATACCCCCTAAAAGATCTGGAACCGCCCGATGACGAACACATGGATTCCTGCAGGACCATTATCGAGTCCTATGGATTACGGGTCCAGATACACTGAAAGGCCGATTCTGGACTCCTAAGACATCTTTAGAACGGGTTTGATTGTACGTCCTGCCCTGGAGTCTTCAAAGGCCCTGTTGATATCGGCGAAGTCGTATGTCCTGATCAGCCGTTCGTAGGGGAACCGGCCCTGCCGGTTAAGCTCGAGGAGCATGGGCAGGAAGGTGTTCGGCATGGAGGAGCCCAGAATAATTCCCCTGAGGGTAGCGGCCCTGGAGAGGAGCGGATGCGGGGTAAAGGGGAATTCCAGGCCGGAATTGGGGGTGGTCACGATACCACACACACCACCCATGCCGAGGCAATCAAGTGCGTCCTTGAATGCCTGAAGGTTGGAGGATGTCTCAAATGCGAATTCCACGCCCCTTGGAGCGATTTCACGAATACGTTTTGCTATGTCGCCTTCATTGGCATTAAGGCTGTGTGTCGCTCCTAACTCAAGGGCGAGGCTCAGGCGCTCATCAATGATGTCCACGGCAATAAGGGGTGACGCGCCTGCTAAGTGTCCAGCCATGACCGCGCTGAGCCCCACAGCACCCGCCCCGAACACGGCCAACCCGTCTCTGGGACCGACCTTGAAGGTGCTCAGGATAGAGCCTGCGCCTGTTATTACGCCGCAGGGAATGGCGGCTAACATCTCCGGAGGATGATCGCCCTTTACGGGCACGACATCCCGCTCCAGTGTGATCGCATAGGTGGAGAAGGAGGACTGCTGGAAAAAGGCACCTGATATGGATTCGCCCTCCAGCCTGATCGTCTTTGAATGATCCAGGCGCGCGCCCCCGAAACTGAGGTGGAAGGAGTGGTCGCAGATGTAGGCCCTGCCTTCCACGCAATTGGGGCATGTCCCGCAAAAGGGATAGGAGATAATAACCCTCTCGCCCGGCCTGACCCTGCTGGCGCCTGAGCCTACGGCTTCCACCACCCCAGTGCCCTCGTGGCCGAAAACGGCCGGAAGGGGGGTAATATGCTGTGCAATCATGTCCGTATGGCAGACCCCGCTGGCCTCGATTCGTATCAGCAGCTCATCGCTCCTGAGGTCGTCGAGTTCCACTGTCTCGAAAGAAAAGGGTTCGTCAGGTTTGTGTATTACGGCCGCGGTTGCCTTTGTCGTCATGTCTTCTTCTCCTTGTTATATTCCGTCTTGGGGATCATTTTCAAATATCCTAACTCCCTTGCTTTGCCCTATTTTCTTGAAATAGGGCGACAAATGCATTTATACTCCTGCAGCTTAAAAGGGAGGCCGTATCCGGATAATCATGCAGTCAGCCAGAATGAGGCATTGGCCGTCAATTCTTCCCCATGAATGGGCTACCATTTTATATCTTTTCCTTACTGGGCTGTTGATTGCGTATGATTCCGGGAAGCTGGAAAACCCCCTTTTCCATATATCTTTCCGGATCGGGTTTATTATTGTCCTTTTTCTGGCTGCGCGGTTTATTTCGCCTCAGAATCCTTTTTGGTATTTCATTAGGAATTTCCTGCCACTGGCCGCCCTGGTCTTTCTTTACAACGAAACCGACTACCTTAACAACCTTTTTTTCCCAAATTTCGATCCACAATTATCTTCCATTGAACAATATCTTTTTGGCCTTCAACCCAGCCTCCTCTTTTCCGAAAAGATATCTTTCAGGTGGTTTGCCGAACTGATGTACCTTGGGTATTTCTCCTTCTATCTTATCCTTTCAGGGTCGCTGGCCGCGTTTTATTTCATGGACCGTGAGGTCTTCCGGTTTGACATGTTTGTTGTCCTTTTTTCATTCTACCTGTATTTTATTTTTTTTATTTTATTCCCTGTCTCCGGCCCGCAGTTTTTTTTCACGGGAGCCCGGGGAAGGGCGCCCGACGCCTTTTTTTTCGGCGCGATCATGCACCTTATTCAGAGGGCGGCTGAAGTCCCCACGGGGGCCTTCCCCAGTTCCCACGTGGGTATTTCAATCCTCCTCATGTCTCTATGTTACAGAAAGAGTAAAAGGCTCTTTAAATATCTCCTGCCCCTTGTCATTGTCCTCATCCTATCGTCCGTTTATATAAAGGCACATTACCTGATAGACGTGATCGCGGGAATAATATGCGTTTATCCTTTTTACAAGATGTCTGAATTTGTCGATTTCTCCCTTTTTCAATCAAAGGCTGAAAAAGGTTCTTCTCAATCAATCTCAAAGGAACTGTAACGCGGGGGTTGAACTTGGATACTCTGGGGATAAAGGTAGTTGAAGCCACGGGCAAGAGGGAGCTGAAGGATTTTATTTATCTGCCTGAAAAGATTCACGCCAACCACAAAACATGGCTTCATCCGATCTACATGGACGAATGGAATTATTTTAACCCAAAAAAGAACGCTTCAC
Source organism: uncultured Desulfobacteraceae bacterium (assembly GCA_964526655.1). Lineage (GTDB taxonomy): Bacteria > Desulfobacterota > DSM-4660 > Desulfatiglandales > HGW-15 > CAZGIZ01. Next base: position 10,237 of record CAZGIZ010000045.1, read on the forward strand.
TCGCCGTCTGCGATTACAGGCTCCTGGTGGCATACAGGGGAGGAAGGCCCGTCGGCAGGATAATGGGGTTGATAAACAAAAAATATAATTCATTCCACAAGGAGCACAACGGCAGATTTAGTTTCCTTGAGACCTATGATGACCGGGAAGTGGCGATCCTGCTCATCAACGAAATTGAGACCTGGCTGAGGGAAAAAGGCATGGAATATATTGTGGGGCCCCTGGGTATATCTGATAAGGACCCCCAGGGTTTTCTCATTGAAGGTTTTGATGAGCCGACGGTGATTGTCGCCAATTGCAGTTTCGAATACATGATCGGTTTTATCGAGGAGGCCGGCTATAAAAAAGAGGTTGATCTCTTTCAGTACAAAATGGTCATCCCCGAGAAAATTCCGGAATTCTACAAGGCGATCTACCGGAGGATCTGCCTTAATAACAAGATTCGCATCCTGGAGTTCAAAAAACGAAAGCCCCTCAAGAAGTTTGTAAAGCCCATATTTGAGCTTATCAACGAGGCCTACAGCGACATTTTCGGATTCGCTGAAATCGAAGAAGACGAAATGAGAAAATTTGAACGGCAGTACCTTCCCCTGCTGGACCCTGATTTCATCAAGATCATTGTTGATGCTGATGACAGGGTCGCGGCCTTTATTATCGGCATGCCCGACATCAGCAAGGGGATTCGAAGGGCAAGGGGAAGGCTTTTTCCCTTCGGAATACTGAAGATCTTCCGTTCGGCAAAAAGGACCGATCAGGTAAATCTCCTGCTTGGCGCGATAAGGCATGAATACCGCAACATGGGGCTTGATACGGTGTTGGGGGTTAAAATGTTTGAGTCGGCCCTGCGAAAGGGATTCAAATATATTGACAGCCATTTGATTCAGGAAGGCAATCTGAAAATGCGGGCCGAAGTTGAAAAATTAGGCGGGGAAGTCTATAAAAAATACAGGATATACAAGAAATCCCTGTAAAATGACGGGTTGGGAGGTGATCTCACCCCCTTGTTCCGGTTCCTGAAAACATGCGAAGCCGGGGTCACATGGGGGAAAAACAATCCATGAAGACCCTGATTATAACGGGTAGAGATATCAAAAAGGTCCTGACCCCGGCAAGGGCTGTCAATCCCAGGCGCAGACCCACCGGCCCCTGATCTGTCTCTTGTGGAGCTTATCCGCCACCTCGTTAATATCCTTGAGCCTGAATTTATTGGTAACGAGTTTATCCAGCTTCAGGTCATGGGTCATTGACATATGGATGAGCTTGGGGATATCCACATGGGTCGAGATCATGCCGTAGAGGGTCCCTAATATGGACCTCTGATTAAAGGGTAGCACCTGAAGGGGGAGATTCGTTGTCTGGTCGTGGGGAGTGATCCCGGGGATTACGATCTTGCCTCCCATTCCCACGGACCAGTAGGCCTGAATGATGGCCCCCGGGTCGCCTATGGCCTCGAAGGCAACATCCGCGCCGCCCCCTGTTATCTCCTGGATCCTGGGGACGGGGTCGTCATTCCTGTTGCAGATAAAATGGGTGGCCCCGAACTCCATTGCGAGGTCCTCCTTGCTTTCCTCAATGTCGATCGCTATCACGGGATCGGCGTGGCGAAGGATACAGGCGCGGAGAATGTTGAGCCCGACCCCGCCCAGCCCGTACACGGCGACCTTGTCACCGGGCTGGACCTTGGCGCAGTTTGTGACCGAGCCCCAGCCAGTGGGTATGCAGCAGCCCATGAGACAGGCATATTCCAGGGGATAATCCTTTGGTATGGGGATCAACCCGTCTTCCGGGGCCACGGTATAATTAGAAAATCCGGACACAAAATTGCCGTGCCGCACCATCTCCCCCTTCGCGTCCCTGATCCGGGATGTCCCGTCGAGCAGCATTCCCTCGACAAAATATTTGAATGTACCGGTGCATAGATTCCCCATGCCCTTCCGGCACTGCGGGCACTGGCCGCAGGGGACCATCCATGTGGCTACCACGTGGTCCCCCTTCTTCAGTTTCGTGCACCCCGGCCCCACTTCCTCCACGACCCCGGCCGCCTCATGCCCGGCCACCAGGGGCAGCATCATCTCCACATGTCCCAGGAGATTGCTGAGGTCGGAGTGGCAGTAGCCCGTGTAGACATACCTGACCAGCGCCTCTTTTTCCCTTGGAGGCTCCAATTCCAATTCTTCAATGCTGTAAGGTTTTTTTGGTTCCCTTAAAACCGCACCCGTAATTTTCATGTCTATCCCTCCTTTTTTATTTGCACATTCATGATTCCTCACATTTTCACAGCGCCCGCCGTCAAACTGGGCGGCCTGACCGCGCACATCAGAAGCATGGCAACGGCGGAGGCGGCAGAAAAAAGTATAAAAGCAGTTGTGTAGCTGCCAGACCGGTCAAAGATCCATCCGGCAAATACCGGCGCCATGAGCGCGAAGGGGGCCCGTATTGCATTGGAAGTCCCGACGATCGAACCAAAGGCCTTTCTCCCGAAATAACGGCCGATGGTTATGAGCACAAGGGGCACTGACGCTCCGCTGCATATTCCATAACATATTGTCATTATGTAGATTGACGGCATGCTGCGGCTCACAAGGAAAGCGGTAATTCCAGCAGCCTGCAGGAAAAAGATCGCGGCCATCAGGAGATTCAGCCTCATCTTGCCCACACGATCCGTGAGAATCCCTGCCAGGAACCTGGCAGGAATAGTGAAAAAGACCATCAGGCTCATGATTCCGCTTGCCGACATCAGGTCCAGGCCCATGTCGGTCAGAAAGGGAATCATATGGATGTTCAGGGCCCCGGATACGACGATCTGGATACAAAAGACCACTGAAATCAGCCAGTAAGCTCCTGTTTTAAAAGCCTCTTTGAGAGAGTATTCACCCTCATCAAAGCTCAAGGCATAGTCGATCCCCCTCTGAAGCATTTCCTGGGGACAGATCTCGGAATCAATTTCTGACCGGGCCCCGTCAGGGAGAAGGCCGTAATACTCCGGCCTTTTCTGCCTGACAAACAACAGGCACAGGGGGGCGCACAAGAGCATGAGACAGCCCCAGATGAGGCACGTGATCCTCCAGCCGTGCGCCGTTACAAGCACGGTCACAATGGGTATGACTATCATCCCGCCCACACCAATAAGCGAGAACTTGGTACCCTGGGCCAGTCCCCTCCTGTTTATGAACCAGTCGTTGATCGCCTTGTCCACTGCCACGGTGAGACCGATATTGAGGCCCACTCCCACCATTACTCCCCAGACGGCTATATAGGCCACCACGCTCCGGATAAAGTTCATTATGATCAGGCCGGAACCCGTGAATAATACCCCGAAAAACACCACCCATTTCGGGCCATATTTGTCGGAGAGCCACCCCACAAGGGGCGAAGTGATTCCGCCCTGGAGCCTGCCCACACCGGCCGCAGTAGAAGTCAAGGCCCTGCCGACGCCGAGTTCCGAGGCGATATCCTTAAAAAAGATCGATATGCCGTATCCGTAATATCCGTGACCGAGACCGGATACAATGCCTGTCACGAGGACGGTCCACCATCCGAAGAATATCCCTGCGCCTCCCGGGGCTCTTCGGTTCGAATTGTCTTTTATGTGATTCATTGACATGTTGACGACCCAATTATCAATTATTCGCAAGATAAGTCAATTATTATGGGTTTAACTCCGCCCGTCCCCCTCTTAACCTAAGAGGGGGAGCTTGGGGGAGATGACATCTTGATGGCGATCAGGGGGATTCTTTGATATTGACTTGTAAGCGGGGTCCCGGGTAAAAGTTATTCCAATAATCCAAACATGCACATGCCAGGTATTGAAGACCTGGAGTAATGGAGTGTCCGGACTATAGGCCGGAACAGTGATGGCATTTGACCAGTTGCGTCCCCACAGGGACCAGCTCCGGCTCTATTTTCGAACATATGTCCCGGGCCTCGCTGCAGCGGGTGTGGAACCTGCACCCGGCGGGAGGATTCAGGGGGGAAGGCATCTCCCCGGTCAGGATGATCTGTTCCGCCTGTCCCTCCTCATCTTCGGGCAGCGTCAGGAGGGAAGCCGATATCAGGGCCTTTGTGTATGGATGCAGAGGCCTCTCAAACAACTCTTCCGCCTGCCCGTATTCCACTATCTGCCCCAGATACATTATTGCCACGCTATGGCTCATATACCGCACCGTGGCCAGGTTGTGGGCAATTACAAGATAACTGAGATTGTGCTTCATCTGAAGGTCTTTCAGGAGATTCATGATCTGCGCCCTGATCGAGACATCCAGGGCCGAAACGGGTTCGTCCAGCACCACAAGGCTGGGGTTCAGGGCCAGGGCCCTTGCCACGGCTATCCGCTGTCGCTGTCCCCCGCTGAACTCATGGGGATAACGTTCGGCATGCTCCGGACGAAGACCCACCTGTTCGAGCAGTTCCAGCACCCTTTGGCGGATCTGCTTTTTTGACTGCCTATTGTTTACGACGAGGGGCTCGGCAATAATATTTCTCACCCGCATCCTCGGATTCATGGAGCTCCAGGGATTTTGCTGAACGGATTGAACACTCGGCCTGTACTCTTTCTTGAGTTGCGAACTGGTGAATTCTCGCAGGTCCTTTCCCTTGAAGAGGATGGTCCCGGAAGTCAATCGCTCCAAAAGAAAGAGCATGTTGGCTGTCGTTGTTTTTCCGGCACCCGATTCTCCAACAAGACTCAGGGTCTTGCCACTTTCAATCTTGAAGGACACGTCGTCCACGGCCCTGACCCAGCCGATTATGCGCTGGAGAAGACCCTGTGTAACAGGATAGTGCTTTGTCAGATGCTGTCCTTCCAGAAGAACTTCGGCCATAGTCTACTTGCTCACTTTCCAGCAGGATACATAGTGCTCATCGCCGATTTTCACCTCAGGGGGTTGTTCCCCGCAGACTTCCATACGTTCGGAGCAACGGGGATAAAAACGGCACCCGGGAGGCAGATTTCTCAGCGAAGGGGGCTGTCCCTCAATAGAGAACAGCCGATCGTCCTTCCGGTCCAGACGGGGTACTGAGTCTATGAGTGCCCTGGTGTATGGATGTACGGGCGCATTGAAGAGTTCACGGGTCCTGGCGGTTTCCACGATCTTGCCGGCGTACATTACGGCTACCCTGTGGCACATATTCGCTATCACGCCGAAATCATGGGTAATAAATATGATGGACACACCGGTTGTCTTCTGGACATCCTTAAACAGATGGATATACTGTGCCTGGATAGTGGCGTCCAGCGCCGTCGTGGGCTCATCCGCGATCAGCAGGCGCGGATGACAGGACATGGCAATGGCCCCCACCACCCGCTGCCTCATTCCGCCGCTCAACTGAAAGGGGTAATCCCCGAGACGCATCTCAGGGGCCGGTATTTTCAGCAGCTTTAGGGCTGAAATGACCTCATCCTGAACCCCGCTATTCGGGATATCCTGATGAAGCCGTATTGATTCAGCTATCTGATCCCCGATAGTATAGACCGGATTAAGGGAAGTCATGGGGTCCTGCAGGATCATGGAGATCATTTTGCCTCGAAAGGCCCTCATCTCCTTTTTGCTCAACTCCATGATATTGATGCCTCCCAGGATGATCTTACCCCCGACAATTCTGCCAGCCGGTTCAGGGAGAAGGCGGAGGATAGACAGACCGGTTACCGTCTTTCCGCAGCCGGACTCGCCGACAATCCCGAAGGTCTCTCTCTCCTTTACATGGAAACTGACCCCGTCGACCGCCTTGACCACGCCTTGCCGGGTAAGAAAAACACTGCAGAGGTCCTCTACTTTTAAAAGCGTTTCGCTCATAACTGCCTCAGCCTCGGGTCCAGCCTGTCGCGAAGCCAGTCACCCAGGAAGTTGCCGGAAAGCACCACCAGGCCGATGGCCAGACCAGGGAAGAAGGATATCCACCAGGCCCGATCGATGAGGTTTCTTCCATCCGACACCATGGATCCCCATGATGCGGTCGGAGGCGGAATTCCGAATCCCAGATAGCTTAAAGTAGATTCCACCAGGATCAGCATGCCCACGGACAGGGTCATCATTATAATCAGTGGGTTGATGATGTTTGGAAAGATGTGTCTGATCATGATTCTCAAGGAAGAACTTCCTATGATCCGGGCCTGGGCGACGAAGTCCGAACCGCTCAATTTGAGAGCTTCTCCCCGGATCAGGCGCGCGTAGGGGGCCCACCCGAGTATGGACATGGCCAGGACGACCGCAATAAAGGACGGCCCGATGCTGACGGCCAGCAACATGGCTATCAGCAGCGCGGGAAAGCACAGGCTTACATCGGTTATCCGCATTAGCACGGCATCCAGACGGCCTCCCGTATAACCGGATATGATCCCCATGATCGTCCCGAAACTGCTGGTGAGTAATATAACGAGCAACGAGACGCTAAGAGAAATCCTGGAGCCGTAAATCGCCCGGCTCAGGATATCCCGGCCGAGCTTGTCAGTGCCGAGGATATGGGCTGTGCTGCCGCCATCCATGAAAAAGGGCGGAAGAAGTCTTTTGGTCAGAGACATTTTATTGGGTGAATAGGGTGCGAGTAGAGGCGCGAATATCGCGGCCAACAATAACAGGGCGAGTACAACCACGGGGATAATGAATGACATCCTCCTGAAAATCAGGGCACTTCTCATCCTGCTATCCATTCTCGCATTGTCCATGTCTTCTCCCTGTTGCATATCTTAACCTCTTAGGTCTTCTGGTATCGTATCTGTGGGTCAATATAGGCGTACAGGATATCCACTAACAGGTTCACCAGGAGAACAATCACCGCCACCATCAGGATAACGCCCTGTACGATGGGGAAATCAAGCCCCATCACTGCTTCGACCAACAGCCTCCCCACGCCGGGCCAGCCGAAAACAGTCTCAATGACCACCGTGCCGGTGATTAAAATAGCGAATATCATACCGGCCGCGGTGAGCGGTGCAATCAGGGCATTCCTAAGGGCGTGTTTCCATATTACCCTCCTTTCGGGGAGTCCCTTGATCCTCGCCAGCTTGACATACTCACTGTCCAGGACATCCAGCATGCTCGAACGGATAAGGCGCATGATTCCCGGCAATATGAAAAAAGTGAGGACCCCGACGGGCAGGACAAAGTGAGCCAGACTTCCCGTACCGGATGTAGGCAGTATTTGCAGCTTCACGGAAAAAAGAAATATAAACACAATAGCCACCCAGAAATTGGGTAAGGCCTGTCCCAGAATAGCGATAAACTTCACCCCGTTGTCTATCCATGTATCGCGTTTGGTAGCCGCCAGAACCCCCAGGACAAGGGATAGGAGCATACTCAGAATAAAGGAAGAGAGAACCAGGGATATGGAATTGGGCAAGGCCGTTCCGATCAGCTCCGTCACCGGCACCCGCTTTATGAGTGAATCGCCGAGGTCCCCTCGAAACAGGCTGGTTACGAAGATATAGTACTGTTCCGGCTGTGATTTATTCAGGCCGAGCTGGACTCTAATATTTTCGATATCTTCGTCGGTGGACACACTGGATCTCATCAATATGGTAGGATCTCCGGCAGCCCTGACCAGTATAAAGATCAATAGGGAGATGCCGATCAAGGCAACAAGTGTCTGTAACAATCGTATGATAATAAAACGGCCCATTCGTCTTTCCCTGAACCCTTCATTTCCCGAAAAATGGGGTTTTTAAAAATAACATGATAACGATGGCACATTAAAGAGATCAAGTTGACTGCCGGGAGGTCGTCAAATTCCTTCAGGGGGGATTTGTAGTTATCCACGGTAGGAAACAACTACATAAACCCTATCTCCACTTTAACCGAAAATCATGTTATGTGCATGGGATTCCGGAGGAGCCGACTCATCCGGAATCCCGTTGTGCAAGGGTCTTTCAGCGCGATTTGTTATTGTTTATGCTGTATGTTCGCGTAAGCGTCCCAGATGCTTAGAAAGGCTTTATCCGTGACTTTACCGACCTTGGGACCCATGATCCAGTAGTTGGGTACTTTCACCAGTCCCACGTTTACATACATATCGTTTGCGTAGGCCATGAACTCCGTCCAGTACTGTTTGGCCTTTGCAGGGTCAAGCTCGTTGGTTGCTCTGGCATAGAGCTCATCCGCTTTGGGATCGTTCCCCGTTGTATGGACACCTTTCGAGGTAAACATGTTGGCGGAATGATACACGTTGTTAAAGGCACCTCCGAATACCCACGGCCAGATACCTCCCACTATGGGTGAGGAGGCGTCTTTCTGCCGGACAAAGATCAACCCGCCCAGTTCGACATTATCGACCACCTTAATATCCACCCGGACGCCGACCTCCGCCCAGTATCCCTGGAGGATCTGCATTAAATCCGGCGTAATGCCGGTAGGTGCGTGGTAGAGAAGGATTGTCGTTTCCTTGAAGTTTTTCGGATAACCGGCTTCCTTCAACAGGGCCAGGGCCTTTTCAGGGTCATAGGGATCGGCCTTCCAGCTCGGGTCCCATCCCCAGGTGTGCTCGTCCATGAACCACATGCCTCCGGGTTTTGCGAGTCCCTTGAAAAATGTATCACAGATCTCCTGGCGGTTGATGGCATAGGACATGGCCTTGCGGACCCGGATATCCTTAGTGGGCCTGTCCGTCATCCAGGTGCCGGGAAAACTGATATTCGCCAGGGTGGGGAGCCCGAAGGATTGTAATGCATATCCTTCATTCCGCAACTCGACAATCCTGTCATAGGATAGGTTACCGATCAGATCCACCTCTCCCCGCTTGAGCAAGGCGATACGTGTGGCCTCTTCCGGATACTGAAGCTCTATGACTTTTTCAAAAGCGGGCACGATACGCCAGTGTTCCGTGTTCGCTTCAAACTCCATGCTCGTCTCGGGAACATGTTTCACGAATTTATAGGGTCCTGAGCCCACCGGATGCTTCCGGAAATATTCCACGCCGTTCTTTTCGATATAGTTCTTGGGGAGAATCCGCGTCCAGGCAAAGGGCACTATAAGTTGCGGCTCCGGTCTGTTGCTCTTGTAAATAAAGGTGTAGTCATCCGGCGTCTCCACGGAATTGAAGTTGATGCGCAGGTAAGAAGACCATGGGTTGGTAGACTCCTTGGATGCGAACCGCGTTACTGAGAAGGCCACGTCCGCGGATGTGACCGGGTCGCCGTTGTGGAATTTCATGCCTTTCCGGATCTTGAACGTCCAGGTCTTTCCATCGGGGCTTAGGGTCCAGCTCTCAGCCACTGCCCCGATGACATTACCTTGTGAGTCATAGGTGCAGAGCGGATCATACATGGCCCAGCCCCAGAAGGACTCGAAAACGATGGGATCCATGGATTCATAGGAAAAATCGGCCTGAGCGATACGAAGTGTGCCTGAAGGCGCCGCTTTGGCGAAACCGGCAGGACTCAAGATAAATGCGAGTAAAACGGATAGGTAAACCAAAACCAGCTTTTTCATTTTTATCTCCTTAATAGGTAATAGGTTTGACCTTTTTGCTCCATCTCCTGTCTTTTTTAATCCCTCCCTTCTTTTAAATTTCGTTTTTGTTCTGCTGCGCATGCTCTATCGAGTCGGACAGAATTTTCCCTGTCCTGAAGCGTCTTTTGCTTAATAATATTGCTTTTATTACAGATTATTAAAATTTCTCCTGGGACACTGGTCTTGGCTATTATTGCTGAAAAGGACCCGCCTTATTTGAAAAGGAGCATAATACCTTGAAAAAGGGTCACTTTTTTAAAACGAGTATAGGGGGGGATGATTTACGTGTCAAGGCTATTTTATGGAGAAGAGGTGTCTTGATTACGCGTTCAATCCCCCGTCCGTCATGAAAAGGCTTCCCGTGGAAAAGCTGCTCTGATCTGAAGAGAGGAAAAGGACCATTCTTGCAATCTCTTCGGCCCTGGCGTGGCGGCCCAGGGGGATAGCTGAATTGAGAAATTCGGTCGCGTCCCTGCCGATGGCGGAGCTCAGGCCGACCTCCACGTCGGCCTGAAACTCGTTGTCAACCGGCCCGGGGCACAGGACGTTGACACGAATATTCCGGCCTGCTACTTCCTTTGCCACAGTACGCATAAGGCCGATCAGGGCGTGTTTTGAGGTTGCGTAAGCTACAATACCCGGATCACTCGTCACGCCGACGATGCTGGAAGTGATGATGATACTCCCCCCGTCATTCATCAGGGGGATACCGTATTTGCAGGCCAGGAAAGTGGCGCGGACATTCACTGACATGACCCTGTCGAATACCTCCTCGGGAAATTCCGTAACGGGTTTTATGACTCCGCTGATCCCCGCATTGCTGAAGATGACGTCGATACGCCCTAATTTTTCCCTTGTCGCCTTGACATAATCCCTGGTCTGCCCTGTATCCGAAACATCGGCAACGAAGGAGAGGAGATCGTTCCCCGGTCCACCCAGGTCGGCTACGGCCATGGCCAAGCTCTCTTCATTGCTATCGACCAGCATGACCCTGGCCCCTTCCCTGAGGAGAAGCCTGGCGCTTTCCCTGCCAATGCTTCCGGCGCCCCCGGTTATGACGCACACCTTTCCCTTCATTATTTCCATCTCTTTCGCCCCCTTTTTTCTGGCAGCCTATTCCTCGATTTCAATAGCCCCTGGCACGCATTCCCGGGCGGCCCGCCTGACAAGGTCATGATACTCTGCCGGTATCTCTTCAAACTTGACGATGGACAATAACTGGTCTTCGTCATACTCGAAGACCTCCGGGCAGAGTTTGTTGCAGTTGCGGTCGCCCATGCATTGCCTGTTAATACGAACTTTCATTGCAGCCTCCTCCGGCTTTAGGAAAATGCCCCCTGACCTTTACTGATCGATGTGATTACGGACAACCTTTATCAGGTTCTCAATATCTTCCGGGTCCAACTTGCCTTCTTTTATAAAAATCAGCCTGCCCTGTTTATCAAAGGCCAGGATGTCGCTGTTATTGTCGGATATCTCCCATTCTTTGACCAATACTTTTTTATAGTCCTTTATATATATGGTGTCAGGATAGACCTTCTGCTTTTCCTTTAATGAGGATGCGATCGCAAAATTGGGAAGCCATGTGGCGGCCATATTAATAATGGCCCAGGATTGACATTTTTCCAAGGAAAAATTTTCCCTTTTCAGGGCCTCGCTCGCGTCATTATTTAGATCTTTTTCGTCGGGGTCCACATAGAACAGGATATGGACCTTGCCCTGGAATTCCTCACTGCTCCAGGAGGTGCCGTCGAGGCGGCCCCCAAGGTCGTTTTTAAGTTCAACCTTCTCCGGAACATGCCCTATCTCCAGGCCGGCCCAGGCGCTTTGGGATAAAAGACATGTCAGGACCAGCGCTTTCAAAAAATGTCTCATTTCTCTCTCACCTCACTTAGATTATCGGCCGTTTTTTCTTTTGCCGGTTTTTTGGATTCCCGGTCATGTTTTTGTTTTAAATCTGACCCAGATTTTTCCAATCCTTAAAGGCATATCGGCAATCCACGACTGAACCTTTAGTTTTAAGTCCTTAATCCGGAAACCATCCTGGAAACAGGCAAAAGCAGGAGAAATGATATGACGGAGCTTATTACGGCCAGAATAAATGCCCAGAAATAGGTGCCTGTCGCGTCTATGGTCCACCCTGAAAAGACGGGGGCAAGGACGGAGCCCAGGCCGTGATAGAGGGTCCAGAGACCGACGATACTGCCTGAGTATTCATGGGAGAAGAGGTCCCTCGCGGAAGCGGCATAAACAGGCCAGATGGTCCCGTAGCCGATTCCAAAGAGGACCGTAAAAAGGATCAAAATTATATATTTATGGCCGTATGCCAGGCCGAACGCCCCGGCCGCGGTGAGGACCCCGCAGAGCATCATCACCTTGATTCTTCCGAAGATATCCGAAATATGGCCAAGGACAAGTTTGCCTATGGCTCCGGCGATCCCGATCACCGCTATAAGACCCGCGGCTGATTGATAGGAAATCATCAATTCCTGGGTGGCGTAAGCCGTAAGGAAGGTAAAAGGGATGATAATAGAAAAACTGATAAGCAGGTATGAAAAACCAATGAGATAAAATTTCTTATCCTTGAAAATCGTTAGGTAGGCCTCCTTGATGGGCATCCTTACCTCCGGCGCCTCTCCCGATCCCTGAGGTCCTGGTCCCGAAGGCGGATGACTCTTGATTAGAAAGAAATTCATTCCAGCGGCCAGGAACGCGGACAGGCCAAGATATACCCAGACCCTTCTCCAGCCCTGGGGGCCGATGATAATGGGAATCAGGATGCTCCAGAAGGCTATACTGGATGCGCTTCCAAGATCAACGAAGGAAAGGGCGATGCCCCTCCGCTTTTCGCTGACCCATCGCATGACGACCGTCACGACAGGGGCCCAGCACGCGGAGTGACCGATGCCCGCAAGGGCGAAAAAAACCGATGCCTGGATAACCGTGGTGGCAACGGACATGAGATAGGCCCCCGTGCCCAGAAGGACCAGGAAGACCGTGAGTATGACCCTGGCGTCGGACCTGTCAACAAGGAGGCCTAAGAAGGGGGAAAAGAGGGTATAGGTGAGGAAATAGGATGAAAAGATGATGCCGGCCTCGGTTTTTGAAATGGCCAGGTTAGAGAGTATCTCCGGTAAAAGGAGCCCATAGGAATACCTGATGGCAAAGGCCACAAATACGGTCGAAAAACCGGCGATAATAATACCCAGGACACGACGACCCATATGCAATGAACCTCCGGGAAAGGGCTCAGGAGCCTGCTTCTCCTGCGCGTTGGCATTTCACTATCCATTTCACGGTCCTTATCACCCAGTGAAGTCCCTTTTATCCACTTCTTTTCTATTATTTGTCAATAATTTATCATTTTATTCTCAAAAGCTGTTGAAAACCTGCAAAAAGGAGGAGAGATCCGCATATCCACAAGAAAAAGATACCTTGACAGGCCGATGAGGGGATATGATGACATAGAGGAGGGTGATTGCACGGTCCTCATACCGGAGGACCTGGAGAGGATTTTTGTGCCTCCTGATGCCACATTCAGCCGGAAGGATCGATTGCGCCCTTTAAAAGATGCAACATCTCCTTAGTCTCTACCTGAAGGCAAATAGTCCGGCATTGCCTATCCTGGCATATCTATTTTGGGGTACAGAGCCTGGTTAATGTAAGCTATTTACGGGAAACGACGCTAATAGGCCCTGTTTTTTTGAGCCGGTGAAGGCCTTAGGTACGCGCCCCAGTAGCTCATGCCGACAAACACGGCGCCCCCGATGATATTGCCCAGGGTCACGGGAAAGAGATTTTTCCAGACAAAATTGGTCCAGGTCAGGGCATCCAGGCCGGCCGTCGAGGCAGAGCCGATTCCCGCCCAGCTCTTCAGGAATATCCCGGTGGGGATAAAATACATATTGGCCACGCAGTGCTCAAAACCGATCGCAACGAATCCCATGATAGGGAAGAAGATGGCGAATATCTTGCCGATGGTCTGGCGGGCCGCAAGCGCCATCCACACGGCAAGACACACCAGCCAGTTGCACCCGATCCCCCGGACGAGTGCCTCGCTGAAGCCCAGGGACACCTTATTAGCGGCTATGCCTATGGCTGCGGCGCCCAGGGCGCTGTTTCCGGCCTTCCAGAGACCCGAGTAATAGAAAATCAGGGCAAGGAGGATAGATCCCAGGAAGTTCGCCACATAGACAAGGACCCAGCGCTTTGCCATGGTGCCGAAGGTGATCTCCTTGGACAGGACGCTTGAGACCATAAGGTTGTTGCCCGTAAAGAGCTCCGCGCCCGCAATCACAACAAGAATAAGGCCGAGGCTGAAGGCCGATCCGGCAAGGGCCTTTGTCAGGCCGATCCCGGCCTTTGCAGCGAGGTCGAAGGTGACTGTGGTCGAGAGCAGGCCCCCGAACCCGATATAGGAACCCGCAAGGATACCCAGCACGAAGACCGTAAGCCACGGGGAAGTGGCCTTGCCCACACCCACCGTCGATGCAACGGTCTCCGCGATAGTCCTGGGTGCGTTGTCTTCAAGGGTCGGCACGGGAAACTGCCATGACTTCATGATCCTCTCAAGTCTTCCAATGGCCTTTTTCTCCTCGGAGATCTTTCTTTTTTGAGCCCTGTTGACGACCTCAATGATTTCCTCAGGCTTAAAAGGCTTTGAAACATAATCCATTGCCCCCCGCTTCATGGCCTCTGTGGCCCTTTCAACGGCCGGGTAGCCGCTGATCATTACCAGGGCCGATTCGGGGGTCCTCCGGTCAAGCTCTTCAACAACGTCCATTCCGTCAAAGCCAGGCATTTTCCAATCGCAGAGGATCACGTCGAACTTGTTGTCCGATGCCAGTCTCAGTCCTTCATTGGGGCTGGCCGTGCAGACCACGTCATAGGCCTCGGCCTCAAAGATCCTGCGGCACGACTCCAGCACCAATGTATCGTCGTCAATGATTAACATTCTCCTCGTCATATGATTTTATCCTCCACAATAGTGATTCGAGTAATCCTTCAAAGGCGATAAATCCGCCTGAACACCCTCACGGGTACTCTTCACCTGTCGAGGCCACTGAATCTGACTCAGGCCATGGCCTTTTCAACGTATTTCAGGAGCTTCGCGGGGGGAACGGGCTTCTGGAGCAGAAAATCGCACGCCAGCCATTCCTCCTGGGGAAACGAATCCCACGGGCCGTTGAGATCCACGGAGGTTATCATGATCCGGGGCTTGTCTCTTGCGTTCTTGTCTTCTTTCAGGGCGTCAATAACCCGAGCGCCTTCGCTGTATGTCTCCATCATAAGGTCAATGATGTAGAGATCGGGATTTTCCGCCTTGGATTTTTCGAGACCCTCCTTGCCGCTGAAGGCCTCCAGGACCTCGTAACCGGCGGATTTCAAAATCATGCCCGTGGACCGGACAAAGTCGGGATCATCATCGATGATCAAGATTCTTTTTCCCTTCAAATTCATAATGACCTCCCTTTGATTGGATCGGCCGAAAGGCCTTTAAAATTCAGTTGTCCAATCCCTTAAAGTGTTTGTCTGATTGAATGGCCTTCGGAAGGCTGATCCTGAAGCTTGTTCCCTCCCCAAACCGGCTGTCCACAGCAATGGCGCCGCCATGGGCGTCCACCATTTTCCTGACAATGGCCAGCCCCAGGCCCGAACCCTGGATCGGGGAATTTCTCCTCCCGTCAACCCTGTAGAATTCGTCAAATATCCTGGGCAGGTTTTCTTTTTCAATGCCTATGCCGTTGTCATTGACCTCAAAGCAGACATTATCTCCCTGTTCATATATTTTCACGGCCACCCGTCCCTTTTCCCTGTTGTATTTTACGGCGTTGCCTATGAGGTTGTTGAAGACCTCTCCCAGGCAGATCTTGCTCCCCCTTGTAGGGGGCGCCTTCTTCTGCGCCTCGAGAGAGAGCCTGACTCTTTTCCTGTCAGCGGACAATCTCAGGGTTTCTATGGATTTCAGGGCAAGCTCGGCCAGATCGACGTCTTCAAAATTATCCGCCATCCTCACGGGATCGAAGACGGCCAGATTGATCCATTTCGTTATCAGTTCCAGCATTTCCCTCAGCCTCTCGTCGCATCGATGAATCAGATCCTGGGCCTCCTGGGAGACCTCTCCCGCCATGCCAGCCAGGATCACCTCTAGATACTGAACGGTTGCGGCCAGGGGAGATCTCAGCTCGTGGGAGACCAGGGAGATCATGTTCCTCCGGATCTTCTCCTGACCTATCAGCATTGCCCTTTTCTCTTTGAGGAGCCGTCTTTTTTCAAGTCCCCGCCCGACGATCAGGAGGAGTTCATCAGGGGAAAAGGGCTTGGGGACGAAATCATAGGCCCCCCTCTTCATGGCGTCCAAAGCCGAGGAAACCGTTGCATAGCCCGTGATCACTATTTTGACCACATCAGGGTCTTCTCCTTCCAGCTCCTCCAGCACCTCCATGCCGCTTTTGCCGGGCATCTTAAGATCTATGAGTACGAGGTCGGGATTAAACTCCCTGAAGACACTGAGCCCCTCGTCCCCGTTCTCCGCCACCATGACGGCATGTCCTTCTTCCTTAAGGATCTTTGTGCAGGAATTCCGCACCATCTCTTCGTCATCTATTACCAGGACATTCGCCTTCTCATGCAGCATGCCCAACTCCATTGCCCGTTCACGGGCCTCGAACGCATCCTATCCGCCGGACAGGAAAACGGGCTTTATCTCATTCTTGAGGACGCGGCTGACTGTTTCAACCAGTTCGTCGGGGGTAAAGGGTTTGGAGATAAGCGTGGCGGCGCCCATCATGGCGGCCTCCGCGATTGTCTCGCTTGTGGGATACCCGGTCATCACTATGACGGGTATCTCCAGCCATTTTTTCCTGATTCGCTCCATGAGGTATATGCCGTCGCGCTCGGGCATCTTGATATCCATCAGAAGCGCGACGGGCAATCTATGCTTCATTATCTCAAGGGCCTCCTCGGCGGATGATGCAAGCGTCACCTCAAACCCGTCCGCCTCAAGGACCCTGCGGCAGCTCTCAAGGACAATGTCTTCATCATCCACGATGAGTATCATGTTCTCTGTCGTCATTTCCATTCACCGGCAGCCATATGTAAAAACTGCTGCCCCTTCCTACCTCACTCCGGACCCGTATGGTTCCGCCATGCCTCTGGACTATGCCCAGGGAGACGGCCAGGCCGAGGCCGGTTCCCTGTCCTACTTCCTTTGTAGTGAAAAATGGATCGAAAAGCCTGTCAAGATGTTCGGGCTTGATGCCTGATCCCGTGTCCGTGACGGCAATCTCGATACCCTTATGATTCATATCAATCGCCGATGGGATGAATTTTGTGGATATACTGATCTCTTGCCCCGGCCGGGTGGCGTCAAGTGCGTTCAGGATGATGTTCAGAAGCACTCCCTGCATCTGGCTCCGATCCAGTGTAAGCATGGGGATGTCAGGGCCGGGCTCGAATGTTATCTTGACGCCTTTTAAGAGGGTCTGGTTTTCCATCAATGAGACCGACGATTTGACCAGGAGATTTACATCCGCAGGCTCCCGGTGCAGGCTGGTCTGCCTCGAGAAATCGAGGAGGCCTTTAACAATTTTCCTGACTCTTTCAGTGGCCTCGGCTATTGTCTCGAGATCGGAGCGCACCTCATCGTCCAGGTCCTTGCGACGAAGCAACATATGGGTATAGGTAAGCACGCCCGTAAGGGGGTTGTTGATTTCATGGGCCACGCCCGCCGCAAGCCTCCCGACGCTTGCCTGTTTTTCGGAATGGAGCAACTGATTTTCGCTCTCCACCCGCCTCTGCCCCAGGGCCGCGACCATGTCCTTAAAGGTCTTCTGCAGGCCCCCTATCTCGCCTCTTGATATGGGACCGATATCCGGATTGAGGTCCCCCTCGGACACCTTCCGGCTTGCCTCGATTAACCTGCGGACCGGAACAATGATCCTGTCGGCGAAGAGGGACCCCAATCCGAAGGCCAGAACCGTTCCCGCCGCGGTTATGAGGACAAACACGGAAAGGGCCTTTCTCCGGATGTCCAGGTATTTTTCCTCCAGGATTCCGAGCCCAAGCATGCCCACCCTGTCGCCATGGATGTCGGTAATAGGTTCATAGGCCGTTATGTACCAGTCGCTGACCACGAAGGCCCGTTGGGTCCAGGTATCCCCATCCAGCAAGACACGCTTTTTGACATCTTCCGAGACCCTTGTCCCGATCGCCCGCTTTCCATCCCGGTTAACGGTATTGGTCGATATCCTGAGGTTCTTCAGGAAGATACTCGTGACCCCGAAGGTACGGCCCTTGTATGTCTGGTTCAGAAAAACCGTGTCCCGGACACTGTCAACGATGCCCCTGCTCCTGTTCAGGAGAATGCCTCCATAGAGCACGCCGATAAGTCCGCTTTTATCAAAGACCGGGATGGCGGCGGCCAATGCCATGCCAGAGTTCTCTCCGATTTCATTTTCAGGATCTCCCGTGGTTGTGGGGGAAAAGGGGACCCTGGCTAATTCGGCCAATTCAGGATTCTCCGAAATAAGAAAATCCTCGCCCAGAATGACTGTTCCCGCTATGGGGGCCCAGCGTTTAATGGCGAGGTCGGCTATGGGGTTCAGGGGCTGACGCCTCTTGTCCGGCACAGGATCGGGCCCTATCCGGCAAAGGACCTTACCGTCGCCAGTGACAATACCCGCGAAATCCAGCTCCGCGTGCAGAGACACTCGGCCGAGCCGTTGCTGAAGCTCCTGGGTGTCCTGTTGCTTGAGGGCCGAGACGAATCCGAATCCCAGCGTGGTGATATTAAGGGAGACATTCACCAGTTTAATTCGGGACTGGTAGACTTCCCTGGCCGCGTTGAGGTCCGAGCTGACCCGTATATTGGCCTCGCTGAGGACCGATTTGTAGAGTATCTGGCCCCCAACCAAAAGGGAAACCATCCCCACCAGGAAGGAGACCCCCAAAAAACTTATGATAAGCTTGGATCTGGTTGAATAAAGTATTTTCCTCATTTTTTCAGGTCTCTATCAGAGGATCACCCGTAAGAGCTTCATTTTGCGCACTAATGATGCACAGCAAGAGGTATGCCGCAGGGCCTTGATGAATCTGAACTGGAGAACCTGTTGATATAATAGGTTTTTTTGCGGGACAGGCCCACAGGGGACATGTCTGAAGCGGGAGGGTGTGTCCGCAACATTTTACATGTTGTAAAAGAACCGGACGATATTTGAGACATGACGATTGGAGTTGAAAAATAAAAGGTCCAAGGTATAAGGTATA
>CAZGIZ010000045.1:29043-30170 GCA_964526655.1 uncultured Desulfobacteraceae bacterium
AAGGTATAAGGTATAGGGTATAAGGTGTAAGGTATAGGGAACCACTTGACATATTGACACACGGAAGTCCTCTCGATATAGTCGACCAGTCAAAAATCTGTCTCTTGAAAGGAGGGTTTATGTCTCTGGAAGATCTGGAAAAGAGGATACAGGCCCTGGAGGACCTCGAAGAGATCAAAAAGCTGCACCAGAATTACATCAACCTCATGGACAACCTCCGATATGAGGAGGTCCTCGACCTCTTCACTGAAGACGCCACGGCGGAGGTCAGGAATTCCGGGATAAAGAGGGGAAAAAAGGAGTTGTCCGAGGTGTATCTGGGGGTCCTGGCCAAGAACAGGGGGACGACGCGGTATGACGGTCATATGGCTGTCGAGCCGGACATCACAGTTGATGGAGACACGGCCAGGGGCACCTGGCTTATATACATGCTCTTCTCCAAACCCTCTATACAGTGGGTCCAGGGAAGGAACGAGTGTGAATACAGAAAAGAGGAGGGGAAGTGGAAGATCAGCAAGCTGAAGTTTACGCGCACCCTGGCCTCCGACCCCGGGTTGTATCCCTGAATTCCGCCTATTTCAGAAAAAATGTTCCCCCTCGAGGACCTATTCCACCTGAAATGTCTCCAATGTCAGGGGCGGACCAGGGTTTCATTCCCTGTTTTTTCCCTTTCCATCATCGACTTGAATATTTCCAGCTTTGATTTGTACTCTTCGTGATTATAGACTCGCGGGTCAAAGTTTTCCCATTCAAACATAAGGACAGGCATGTCCAGATCCTTAAACAGCGCGTCCTTGATTGCCATTGCGTCCCCTGCAACACCCCTGCATCCAATATGAAAATGATCGAGCACGCCGTCAATCCGTAGGCTTTTACACGCGTCAAGGATAATGGGGATCCTTCCCCCTAAATTCTGGGCTAACGAACCGTGCATGTGACTCATAATAACCTCATAGGGGTCCCCTGCCGTCCCGCCACCCTTTGCCGTTATCCCGACCCCCTTCTTTACCCTAATCTGTAATTCTTCATATAAAATTTTGAGGGCGCTGACGGCCCCTGTAAGATCGCTGGATTTAAAGGGTATTGAACCAAGAACGCTCAGGATATTCAGATGGGTAGATCCGATA
>CAZGIZ010000046.1:0-29574 GCA_964526655.1 uncultured Desulfobacteraceae bacterium
CTTCCATCTGCGGGAACCGCCACCTTGGCCTATAGATAGGGCTTGAAAAAAAGAATCCGACCGGAGCCACGATTCCTTTGGTTGTCTCTGATCTATTCGGACCATGCCCCTATGTGATATTTTTAAAGTTTGAATACAGGCCCCAGGCTTTTTTTGTTGACCTCTAAGGGATAATTGGTTACATAACCGGTCGAGTTATGTAATAGGCAAAGGCCACCCAGACTCGCGTCCGGGCGGCCTTTTTTATTCATACCCTAAAACCATGTTTCGAGGACACCGACATAGTCAATTGGCTATGTATTATGAGGAATCCGGCACCATATTTCTCTTCAAGGGGATAGCTACCTGGCTGGCAGCAAATGACCAAATATTTGGTGTTTGCCAAGTCTATAGGAGATTCCAAAGAGTTTTAGGCATAAACACCAAATATTTGGTCATGGCAATGCCCGGTGGAATCTCAAAAAGCTATCCCCTTTGAAGAGAAACACAGTACCGGATCTCCATTAATAAACACTTAAACGTCCCTCTTCCCATTTTTTTAACGGGAGATATTGGACAGGTGTGTCACAGGTCCCGTTGTGTGGGGGATCTTTCTTTGGAGGTTTCCTGTTTTGGCCAGATTGTTAGTGATAGACAATTACGATTCCTTCACCTATAACCTCGTGCAGATGTTCATGCGCTATGACCTGGAAATTCATGTCCACAGGGCCGACAGGATCGGGCTTGAGGATATCATCGGGTATGGACCTGACTATATCCTGATCAGCCCGGGGCCCAGGGATCCGGCCCATGCCGGCATTTCTGTCCCCTTGATAAGGGAATTTTATAAAAGGATCCCGATTCTGGGGGTCTGCCTGGGAATGCAGTGCATCAACGAGGCCTTCGGCGGCAGGACCTTGAGGTCCCCCCGCCCCATGCACGGAAAGACCAGCCTGATCAGGCATTATGGTATAGGGGTATTTGAGGGCATCCCGGCCCCCTTTTCCGCTGCCCGCTATCACTCCCTCATATGCGGTCGCATCACGGATGAACTGATCATCACGGCCAGGAGCGATGATAACATTATCATGGGGCTGTCACACCCATCGTGCCACCTTCACGGGGTGCAGTTTCACCCGGAAAGTTTCCTTACAGAGCACGGCTTCACCCTTATCGAGAATTTTTTAGCGCTGGGAGGCATGGGAAAGGCCCCGGCCCATGGATAGATTGGCCATATCAGATACTGTTGCCGGGATCCATTCGGAAGATATACTGCTGAAGGAGTCTTTTCTTGATCTCTCCTCCCGTTTCGCTTCGCTGCCCGGCACGGTGGTCCTAATGAGCGGTGGGGGGATGGATTGCGCCAGATATCATATCCTTGGCGTCAAACCGTGGATCTCCTTCAAAGGCCGGCACGGGGCCATGTCCCTGTCCCTGGAAAATCAGGAGATCTCCTTTAAGGCCGACCCCTTTGATACCCTTGGAAAGATTATTGAGACCTTCAAGATCGATTACGGGGAGGACCTGGGCCCGATCGCCGCCGGTCTCATGGGCTACCTTGCCTACGATCTCAAGGACAGCATCGAGACGCTGCCCAGGACATCCGTCGATGATCTCTCTCTGCCCCATATCTGTCTATTTGCCCCCTCCATTATTCTGGTCCACGATATCCCCGGGAATAGAACGAGACTCCACCTTATTGAAAGGGTCAAGGAGGGAAAGTCAAACCTTGAAAGGGACCTCAAGTACTTCCGACAAATGATATCATCGGATCTCCCTCCGGATAAGGGATTCCATCTGGATTCAGAAAAATTCCAATCGGATTTTTCAAGACCCGCTTACATGGCTGCAGTGGAAAAGATCCGGGATTATATAGCTTCCGGCGACGTGTACCAGGTAAACATGTCCCAGCGCTTCGAGACAGGGTTTGAGGGAGACCCCTTCAGCCTTTTTAAATGCCTTTTTCAGATGAACCCGGCCCCCTTTTTCGCCTTTATCAACGGGGGAGACCATCAAATAGTCTCGACATCTCCCGAGCGTTTTCTATTGAGGAATGGGACCCATGTGGAGGCCAGGCCCATCAAGGGAACACGTCCCAGGGGGAGAAACGCTCAAGAAGACGAGTCCCTTCGCAAAGAACTCCTTGAAAGCAAAAAAGATGACGCGGAACTCTCCATGATAGTGGATCTCCTGCGCAATGATATTGGCAAGGTATGCTGCTCAGGGTCCGTGCGGGTAGCGGAGCACAGGAGACTGGAGGCCTATGAAAATGTATATCATCTGGTCTCGGTCGTCACGGGGAAGGTGGACGGCCGGGATTCCGTTGATCTTATCAGGGCCGCTTTCCCAGGCGGTTCAATTACGGGATGTCCCAAGATCCGATCCATGGAGATAATCGACGAGCTGGAGCCCTTGAGACGTCATGTGTATACGGGATCGATAGGGTATATCAGCTTCCATGAGACCATGGACCTCTCCATAGCAATCAGGACGGCAACCGTTGTGAATGACAGGATATTTTTCTCGGTCGGGGGCGGTATCGTCTATGATTCAGATCCCGCCCTTGAATATGATGAGACCCTTCATAAGGGAAAGACGATCATGGATGCCTCGGGGAAGAGGCGGAAAGAGGCGGCCCCTGAAGGCTTGGCCTGGATCAACGGGGCTATAAGGCGTCTTAATGAACCCTCCATTTCCTTGACCGATCTGGGCTTTCAATACGGGTTCGGTTTTTTTGAGACAGTGAGGGTGAACAGGGGCGTGCCCCGATACCTTAAGGAGCATATGGGTCGGTTTAACAGGGCGTGGGAGGAACTCTTCAGGACAGAGGTCCCTGACCTGACATGGGATGAGATAGTACGCCAGGTTATTGACAGGAACGGGCTTCAGGATCGGGTCGCCGCCCTGAAAATAATAGCCTCCCGGGGGAGCCGTGAAAGGCCTCCCTCCGACCATTTCCTGGCCGTTACGGCAAGACCCTACACACACCGCCTTCAAGGGAAAAAGAAGGGTGGATTGCGCCTCGCACTCTTCCCGGAGCCCAGGCAGAGCCCTCTCGCGGCCCATAAGACACTCAACTATCTTTACTATTTTCTTGCCGGGGGGTGGGCCAGGGACAGGGGAGCCGACGAGGCCCTGATCCTTAACCCGGACGGAACGGTCTCGGAGACAAACAGCTCGAATATCCTTTGCATCAAAGGCAGGACAATAGTGAATCCCGTCTCTCCACATGTCCTCCCCGGCGTGATGAGGAATGCTGTATGCGATTGTTTCAGGGATTGGGGCTATGAAATTAAGGACCGGCCGTTACTGCCGGAAGACCTCTTTTCCTGTGACGCCGTCCTGCTCACCAATTCCCTAATGGGAGCGGTGCCGGCCCTGAGCCTTGATGAAAGACCCCTCAACAGATTGGATGATTTATATGAAAAGATTAATGCCGAGGTCCTGTGAAAAAGCGATAGAATCGCTTCATGATTCTAAGTAAAGATCCTGGCCCATAGGACCCGGCTTTGGTGATCCCCGGAGGGGATTTGGTTTACCAGCATTTCGGGTGCCTAAGAGCAATGGAGTGATGGAGTACTGGAAAAATCCCCCTCTTTCACAGCCGATTGGAAAGCGGATACTACTTTATTTTTAACCCCAACACTCCATTACTCCATTACTCCATATACGGGACAGAATCTCAGTCCTTGATAAAAGCTGCTATTTTCAATAGAATATACAAATTTCAAGAGGTAGGTACCGTGTTTCTCTTCAAGGGGGATATCTTTTTAAAAATTCCACCAGGCATTGCCATGACCAAATATTTGGTCATTTGCTACCAAGCAGGTAGATATTCCCTTGAAGGGGAATACGGTACCGGATCTCTTCTTTATACATAATACATAATGTATAGCCGGCTAACATTAAACATACCCTGAGGGATAATTTTCAGGTATAAACCAATCTACAGGAGTTTAACTGTTATGGGGAACCGGGGCCGTTTCGGCAAATATGGAGAAATCAAGAGGTATGATCGCCTCAGGCGGGCTAAAATGACGCCCCTTTTGTCCAACAGGTCCAGGCTCAAATCGTCCGGAACCCGGAAACCTTTATCAAAAAGCTCTCCCAAAGAATCTCCCGTAATCATATGCGCGGCAGAGGATTCCGACAATGAATTCATCACGCGACTGAGTCGAAGGGTATTTAATGTCTACGGGCCTTATGAGGAGATTATACCCAGATGGTTTGAATCCGAGATCAAGAGGACCATTATCGCCTGCACCGGCGGAAAGCGCGCGGGTTTTGCCATGATCGGCGACCCTTTCAGTACCTATGACCTTTACAACGCCACGGAGATCCTGGCCATCGCCGTTGACCCGAAAAGTCAGCGGAGGGGCATTGGTGAACTGCTTTTGAGGGAGGTGGACAAAATGGCCCTGGAGTATGATATAAAAAGGATCTTTCTTCACACAGCGATCGATAATCTGGTCGCCCAGGGCCTGTTCACAAGAATGGGGTACAGGCCGTGGGAGATAAAGCCCTCCTTTTACCCCAAAGGCCAGGATGCAGTTGTGATGTCCAAGGAGCCAGAGGCGCTCGACTGATGCGGACGGTTCAGGGAATCATAAATGAATTTGGGCTTGAATCATCGATATATTTCTGTTTATAATTGGCAACGTTCGGCTCGAATATTGCATAACAACAATAGATTAGCGGCATCGTTGATGGGGGATTTATCTGCAGCAGGGATCGTAACTTATTCAGGGGGAAATGAGATATGGCACAGATAGACGCCTTTTTCAAGCTTATGAACGAGCAGGGGGCTTCGGACCTTCATCTGGTTACGGGACAACAACCGGTCCTCAGGATTCAGGGCGAGTTGACGCGGGTGAAATACAAGGACCTTGACAATGACAGTCTCAAGGCCATGCTTTATGAGATAGCACCTGAAGACAAGGTCAAGCTCTTTGAAGAGACAGGAGACGTGGATTTTGCCTATGAGATTCCAGGACTCGCCAGGTACAGGGCCAATTTTTTCGAACAGAAATGGGGTGTTGCCGCCGTCTTCAGGGAGATACCCTCCACCATACTCACATGCGAACAGCTAGGTCTCCCTCCTGTAGTCAGAAAGCTGGCCTCCCTGCCCAGGGGCCTGGTCCTTGTCACGGGCCCGACGGGCAGCGGCAAGTCAACTACCCTTGCCGCGATCATTGACGAGGCAAACAGGACCCGCAAAGACCATATCCTCACCATTGAAGACCCCATTGAATTCGTACACAAGAGCCGGGAGGCGGTTGTTAACCACAGGGAGGTGGGGCTCCACACCAGGTCTTTCTCGGCCGCACTAAGGGGCGCGCTCAGGGAGGACCCCGATATCATCCTGGTCGGTGAGATGCGTGATCTGGAGACCATAGCCCTTGCCATTGAGGCATCGGCCACGGGTCACCTCGTCTTCGGAACACTCCACACGACAAGCGCGGCAAAGACCGTGGATCGTGTTATAGAAGTCTTTCCCGTAAACCAGCAGGCCCAGATAAGAAACACCCTCGCGGACGGTCTCAGGGCCGTGGTGGCACAGAACCTCTTCAAGCGGATCGACAAGAAAGGGCGATGCGCCGCCCTCGAGATCATGATCGCGATCCCCGCTGTCCGGAACCTGATACGGGAGGCCAAGACATTTCAGATCCCCTCTGCCATGCAGACAGGGAAAAAATACGGCATGCAGACCCTGGATGACTCCATCTTGGCCCATCTCCAGGCAAAGCGGATCAGCGCGGACGACGCCTATGCCAAGAGTAATAATAAGGAGATGTTCAGGCCGTTTCTGAAGAATCCGCCCACTGACTTTACCGACGCGTAGCATGATGGATTCTGTTTGTCTTCGACTATCTTAGCTTCAAGAAAGGGGATGGACGATCATGAAGAAACAACAGGTTGATAATATATTGACAGCCATGCTCGAGTCCCATGACGGTGTTTCCGACCTCCTTATGACCGTGGACAAACCCTTCCAGGTGGAGGCCTCCGGTCAACTGAAACCGGTTTCCCTGAAGCCTTCCATTGAAAGGCTGACGCCCTTTCAGGCCGAGATGTTCGCCCTTAACCTCATCAACTCAGACCGGCGCCTGACAAAGACCCTCCTGTCAGAGGGATCCTGTGATTCCTCATACCAGCTTGCAGGAAAGGCCCGGTTCAGGGTCAACATCTTTTCCCAGAAGGGTTATTATTCAATTGTAATGAGGCAACTGGCAACGAGAATCCCCACCCTGGAGGAGCTGAAACTCCCGCCGGCCTTCAAAAAAATGACTGAAGAGAGAAACGGCATCATCCTGGTCACGGGAGCCACGGGAAGCGGGAAATCCACCTCCCTTGCCGCGGTTCTCAATGAAATAAACGAGAGCAGGTCCGTCCATGTGGTCACCCTGGAGGACCCTGTTGAATTTGTGCATTCCCAGAAAAAGGCCACCTTTAACCAGAGGGAAATGGGGCAGGATTTTGATGCCTTCTCATCAGGCCTCAGGGCGGCCCTCAGGCAGGCGCCAAAGGTGATCCTGGTGGGCGAGATGAGGGACAGGGAGACCGTCGAGATAGGCCTGTCCGCCGCGGAGACCGGACATCTGGTCGTCAGCACCCTCCATACCGTTGACGCAGGCCAGACCATAAACAGGATTGTCGGCATGTTTGAACAGGAAGAGGAAAAGCAGATAAGGATCAGGCTGGCCGATACGGTGAGATGGATCGTCTGCCAGAGACTACTGCCCAAGGTGGGAGGGGGGCGTCAGGCGGCCCATGAGATCATGGGCTCCAACCTCAGGATAAAGGATACCATCCTCAACGGGGAATCCGAGGGAAAGACCTATTATGAAATTATTGAGGGCAGCCGGCCCTTTGGCATGATGACCTTTGATCAGTGCATTGTTGATCATTACAAGGCCGGGCTCATTACGGAAGAGACTGCCATGAGCTACGCCTCCAGGAAGGGTGTTGTGGGCAGGATGATTGACTCGGTCAAGTCGGAGAGGGGAGAAAAGACCACGGAGATTGAAGACCTCTCTCTGGATGATCAATATGGAAAAGAAGAGACTTAATCGAGTTTTGCAGGAGGTCGAGATATGGAAGTCATCTGTACCCAGTGCAATACAAAACTGAATATACCTGATGATAAGATCCCCGCCGGACAGACCGTGAGGATTAACTGCCCCAAATGCAAGGCTAAGATCACAATAGATGCCCAGAGGAGCGCACCTGACAGGCCGTCCACAGGGGATTCCGCGATCGAGACCGGAAAGGCCCCTCCTGGGCCTGTTGAATCAAAAAGTGGGGAAGATTCCGGAGAAGGGGCGTCCCTCTTTGAAGACCAGAGCGGCGACGAGGCCCTGGATTTCTTTGAAGAGGACGCCGAGCTGGCCCTGGTTATGGTCGGTGATGATATGGGAGAAAAGGTCAAGGCCGCGGTTGAAGAGCTCGGTTACAAATACATCCCCGCGCTTAATATGAGAGACGCCCTGGGTAAACTGCGCTTCCATCATTTTAATATTATCCTCCTGGCCGACGGATTTGAGGGCCAGGGACTGGCTGAAAATCCTGTTATTAATTACCTGAACCGCATCTCCATGTCGTCCCGCCGGAGGATTTTTCTTGCCCTGCTGGGCAACAGTTTCAAGACCATGGACGATGTCACGGCCTATGCCATGAGCGCCAACGCCGTGATCAACCCGAAGGATGCCGATAAATTGTCATCCGTATTAAAAAGGGGCCTCACGGAGCACGAAAAATTCTACAAGGTATTTATGGATACCCTTATCGAGGTAGGCAAGGCCTGACAGCCCTGTTGTCATCTGACTCCCCTTGGATCAATCGTGCAATCCAGGACAGCCGCTCCCCTCACAGGGGAGAGGGTGGTCTTCCAGGTGTCTTGCAGCCGCCTTATCTGATCCGGTTCGCCCAGGGCCCAGACGGAACCGCCGGCCCCGGCCCCGGCAAACCTCGCGCCGCATCCCGTTTTTTCCGCCTGATCTATCAGCCTTTCGGTAATGGGTATCAGGGCGTCAGGAGTTATTTCCCTCCGGATCGCCATCTCATCCCGAAGGAGTCTGACCGCTCCCTTCCAATCCCTCTCCTTTATGGCCTCTGCCAGGCCCTTTACGATGTCATTCGCCTTAATCCATCCCGGCCTTGTCCTGCCCGTGAGATAGTTATCGATGTAGGAGCGGTTTATCCTTAAGGAGACATGGCTTTTTCCGCTGTAGGCCACGATAATGCGATTCGAGATATCCCTTACTCCATCCCTGTCAAGGAGAGGTTCCCTCTTTAAGATCGACCTGTGCCCGTAACTCCATGTCCATCTGTTCACACCCCCATAGACCGCGGCCGCCTGATCCTGAATTCCGCAATTTCCACCGCTGACGGCATCCTCAAGATGGTATCCGAGGTGAAGGATCTCCCCGGCCTTAAGCGTCCTTTCCCCTGTAATTCTATTAAGCTTTGACAGGGCCTTGATAAGGGCCACCAGGGCCGTGCTCGAGCCACCTAAAGCCGACTTTATTGGCGAGTCGGAGCTGATATCCACCTTGAGCCCGTGAAACCCGAAGTAGCTGACCGCAGCGAAAAACAGGCCAAAGGGGGGTGTAAAGGGGAGGTCCTCTTTTTTATGGGCCTCTCCCCTTGGGAATCCCTGGGATTTGATTTCCACCCAGCCGTCCCTGAAGGGGGAAAGGATAACCCTGGTCCTCAGGTTGAGGGCCATATTAACGGTTACGGGCTCAATCCTCTCGAGGGGAAGGGCCATGGCCTTGATATCCCAGGTTCCCCCGGAATCTATCCTGCAGGGCGCCGATGCCTCCAGGAGTCCTTGTTTTAGGATATTTTTTACTGACGAGCGGTCGTTGAACATTTGAGGGATTTCATGAATTATAGGGGCGGCGCCCACCTGTTGGTTGACGAATCATATGACCAGCAATCAATAAGGGCCTTTCTTGAGGTGAATTGGGGGTTCTCGGCCCACAGTAGCATCTGCTGGTGGGCCTCGTTTAGTTTCTTGAACTTCTCCGGGTTCCCGCCCATGTCCGGGTGATGGACCTTGGCCATTCTCCTGTAGGCCGATCTGATCTTTGACACATGCCCTTCAGAGATCAACTCCCTCAATTCCAGCCTCAGGAGCCTCATGGACTCCTTTTCGTGCTTTGAAAATCTGGGCCGCACCCTGTTATCGGGTTTGATGGAGTCTGGCGGAATCCTATTATTGCAGCATTTTTTCAGGAGAAGGAGCGATGCATAGCTCTTGGAGTTGTTATTGTTGATCATATGATACCACTCCTTCCCATACTGGAGGATGAGATCCTTCAGGTCCTCGGCCGGCTTTTTCCCGGAGGTCCTTCTTTGGGTAAACCTGGAAATTTCCTTTGACCAGACCGGCAGGATATCGAGTATCACGTATTTATTGTTGAAGAAAAAAGACGCGTACCTTGTGTTAAAAATCCTGAGGAGCCCCTTGGAAAGGGAAAGGACCCAGAGCATGTGCTGACGGCATTCTTTTGAACAGTATCGCCTTCCCTGCTTTATTCCGGCTTCCCCGCAGGCAAGGCAGATGCCCCTTTTGGAGTTGCCGTTTATTGGCTGTATGAGATTTTCACTTGGCATTCTATACTATCATCTCGGGTTGAAATTTTTGACTGATAGCAACTAAATTAAAAATGCAATATACTCTGAAACACTGGAATAATCAAGTTCTCAGAAAAAAAAATTGACCATTTATCCCCGTTTCTCTATACTCCCGAAACTAAAACTTGACTTTACCGGAATCACAATTTACCAGTATTCCCTTTTTCAGTCTCGCTCCCGGGTATTTGCTGCGTGGATGAAAGGAAATTGACATGAAGCTGAAGAAGAAACTACTCAATCCCGTACCCATGATCCTGATTTTTTCAATATTTTCAGGTTGCGGAACCATACTCCCCCCCACAATTATCCATAAGGACATTCCCTCGGAAAAAAAGGTGACGGAGGATAAAAAAAAGGTTGAAGACGTCCGTGAAAAAGAGGTGGCTGTTATAGAAGAGCCGGAGCAGGAGAAAATAAATCCAACCGCTCCCTCCGGTTATAGTGTCAAATCACCCCCCCGACTATCAACGCCTGTAATAATGCCTATAAAACATTCCAAATCAGAGGACACCGATCCCTTGACTGATCAGGAACTGATCGACTCTGCTCTCGATTATTGCCAGGCATCAAATGATTTCTGGGAACAGGGTGACCTGGATAATGCCATAGACGCCCTTGACAAGGCCTACTCCCTGATATTGAAGGTGAAGAGGACCGATGATCCGGAACTCCTTCAGCAGAAAGAGGATCTCCGCTTTACCATATCAAAGCGTATTATAGAGGTCTATTCCTCAAGGATCACCGTGGCCAACGGCTCGCACAAGGCGATTCCCCTTGACATGAACAGCCATGTGAAGGAGGCACTGAATCTGTTCAAGGGCAGGGAGAAAAATTTCTTTCTTAATTCCTACGCCCGTTCGGGCAAGTACAGACCCGCGATCGTGCGGGCACTCAAGGCTGCCGGGCTCCCGGAGGAGCTTTCATGGCTCCCACTCATAGAGAGCGGGTTTAACGTCAGGGCCATGTCCCGGGCCAGGGCCCTCGGGATGTGGCAGTTCATAGCATCAACAGGCTATAAATACGGCCTGAAAAGGGATACATGGATAGATGAAAGGATGGACCCTGAAAAATCAACCAGCGCGGCCATCGCCTATCTCACGGAGCTTCACCAGATATTCGGGGACTGGACCACGGTGCTCGCGGCCTACAACTGCGGGGAAAGGAGGGTCCTGAGCCAGATCAGGACCCAGAAGATCAACTATCTCGATAACTTCTGGGACCTCTATGAGAAACTCCCCAGTGAGACCGCCTTTTACGTCCCCAAATTCCTGGCCGTATTGCATATACTGCATGACCCCAAGGCCTACGGCTTTGACCTCCCTCCCCTGGACAGCGAAATGGAATCCGAAGAGGTGACAGTCAACAAGCAGGTCCATCTGAAGACCATCGCCGAAGGCATCGGTGTCAGTTATGACCTGCTGAAAGATCTCAACCCCGAGCTGCGGCAATACCTGACCCCCAAGACACCCTATGCGCTGGATGTCCCAGTGGAAAAGGGTGAGGTGCTCCTTGCCAAATTAAATGACATACCGGCATGGAGACCGCCTGTCCCCGAATACGTCCTGCACAAGGTCAGGCCGGGGGAGTCCCTATCCGTTATAGCCGGCAGGTATAAGACCTCAATTAGTGCCATTATGCGCCTGAACGGTCTCAAGAGTAAGGACTACCTCAAGGTAGGCTGGAGATTGAAGATACCGACCAGGGAGGGATCGAGTACCGCGGTAACAGTGGCATCATCATCTTCTTCCGTGCCGGAAGGAAAATTAAACGAGTATGTCGTGCAAAAGGGCGACTCATTATGGACTATAGCGAACCGTTTTAACATAACCGTCAACGCCATAAAGTCACTCAACCGTCTGCGAAGCTCTGATCTCCAGATTGGCCAGGTGCTTATGCTATCCACTGGACTCACGGCCTCTGAACCCGGAAAAACAAGGAAATATAAGGTTAGAAAGGGGGATTCTCCCTACCTGATTGCCAAAAGGCACAAGATGAATCTCTCTGATTTTCTGAAACTGAACAGCCTGACCCCGCGAAGCACCATCTTTCCGGGTCAGACAGTTCGAATTGTGGCCGAATGAAAAAAGTCTTTACCGGTCTCGATCACTTCCAGGAGGACCGCTGGAAAGGGTTGAAAGGACTAAGGCTTGGCCTCCTCTCCAACCAGGCCTCCCTTGACGGCGGACTGACACCTTCCAAGGAGATTATCGCGCGACTCCTTCCCGGACAATTAAAGGCCCTTTTCGGTCCCCAGCACGGCCACGGCTGCGAGGAACAGGACAACATGATAGAGACCCTTCACTCAGTTGACAGGGACTTGAAAATACCCATATTCAGCCTGTACAGCAGACAGAGGGAGCCCCTTCCGGAAATGCTTGACCTCCTGGATGTCCTTGTTATCGACCTCCAGGACGTGGGAACCAGGGTCTATACCTTCGCCTCGACAATGCTGAATTGCCTCAGGGCCTCGGCCGGCAATGGCAAAAAGGTCATCATCCTTGACAGGCCGAACCCCTTGGGCGGCGAGATAGTCGAGGGGAACCTTTTAAGGCCTGAACTGTATTCCTTTGTAGGTCCTTTCAGACTCCCAATGCGCCATGGCCTGACAATGGGCGAGATGGCCGGGATCTTTAATCGTGCGTTAAAGATAGAATGCGACCTCGAAATCATATGCATGAAAGGATGGGAACGTGACATGTTGTGGCATGACACGGGACTGACATGGATCATGCCCTCTCCCAATATGCCCCTACCGGAAACGGCATATGTATACCCGGGACAGGTGATATGGGAGGGAACCAACATCTCTGAAGGAAGGGGGACATGCCGTCCCTTTGAGATATTCGGGGCCCCCTTTCTGGACACTGAATCGATCAAACGGAAAATGATCCACGAGGCCCTTGAAGGATGTCATCTCCAGGAGATCTCATACCGTCCCACCTTTAACAAATGGAGCGGGGAGATATGCGCGGGGTTCATGATTCATATTCTCGACCACCGTGCCTATTGTCCCTATTTCACTTCAATCGCCCTCTTAAAGACTATCATGGAAATTCACGGGGAAAAGATCCAATGGAAGGAGCCCCCCTATGAATACGAGTATGTAAAGCTTCCCCTGGATATGATATTGGGCGATTCGGGTTTGAGAGATATGATCAAAAAAGGGACAGACCTAAATGCCGTTAGAGAGGGCTGGTTATTGGAGCTTAGAGATTATATGGAATGGCGACGACCCTATCTCCTATATGAATAGATCCCTTAGGACGGTCCGCACTATCTTTCCTTCTTATCTGCTGAATTTTCACCAATTCCTGTGTAATATTCGCCTTTTTTGTGATCGATTCCCTGCCTTTTTGGATTCCTTTGTAATCAGAATGGGTCCTCTTGCAGCTTCCGCTTGTTTCACTGGCCGCTAACAATACAGCTGGTTTATCGTCCGGGGCAATATGGCATCTATCTCGTTTTTCTTCTTACCTGAAAAACTATTTTTTGGGCCCGCCGCTTATCCACTTGTCAATGGCCTCTTTATCAAACCGCCAGACGCGACCTATTCTGATTGCGGGGATCTTGCCCTCTGCGGCGTATTTGCAAATGGTTATCTCATGTAGCTTTAAATATTTTGCCAATTCTTTGGTAGTCATTATCTGTGGCATCATAAACTCCTTCATATTTTTTATTAATCAATCACCTGATTGATAAAATATTTATAGTTATTTATAATACTTCAAAGGCATAAAGTCAATAAGAAATAGTCAATAGTAGATAAGATTATCTTATGTTTAGGTATTTAATTCGTATTTCATTTTTCCATGTTTTATTCTGAATAATTAAGCATAACTATATGTTTTCAAACGAAAAAACCTGACACGCCTATTCCTTGAGCACAGATTTCTTTATAATAGCTTTGTCATAGGCCCCGATAATATCCCTTCGAGACAGAACTCCTAATAATTGTAATGGATTATCCGAAGAAACCACGGGCAGGATGGAAAAATCCTTTTGACTTATCTTTTCCAGGGCATCATATAAGTTATCATCCTGGGAGACCGTTACAAGGCTGGTTGTCGCAAGGTCCTTTGCCACGATGAGGTCCTTCAGGTCCTCATCAAAAATCACGTCTCGATAGTCGTTAAAAGAGAGGATGCCCGCGAGGTCACCCCTTTCGTCTAACACTGGAAAGCTGTTGTTCTTGCTCTTTGATATCTTTTCAGCCAGACTGCCCAGGCTCGTACTCTCCGACATGGTTTCCACCCTGGGATTCATTACATCCTTTACGGGTATGGATTTTAAGACATTGACCTCTTTTCCTGCCCTGATATCAACCCCCCTCCTTGCCAGCTTCAGGGTGTAAATGGATTCCCTTAAGAGCCTTCCGCTTGCCAGCGTGCTGATAATGCATGCGATCATCAGGGGAAGGATGATTTTGTAATCGCCTGTCATCTCGAATAGGATCAGGATCGCGCTCAGCGGACCGCGTGTGGTCCCGCTTACCACTGCCGCCATTCCCACAAGGCTGTAGGCCCCCGGCGATGCCGTGACTTCCGGAAACATGTTGTGGACCAGGATGCCGAAAAATCCCCCTGCCATGGATCCCATGAGAAGTGAGGGGGCGAAAATTCCTCCCGATCCCCCTGATCCTATGGTAATGGATGTTGCCATGATCTTGAAGGCGACCAGAAAGAACATGGCCCACATGGAAAGCCTCTGCATAAGTGCCATATCAATGGCAGGGTAACCGACACCAAGGATATGGGGATAATATAGCCCCATGACACCCAGAATCAGCCCTCCAAGGCCTGCCTTGAGATATTCGGGCATCTTGAAAGCGTCGAATGTGTCTTCCGCAAAATAGAGCATTTTTGTAAAAGCCACAGCCACCAGGGCGCAGAACAGGCCCAGGACCACATACAGGGGGAGTTCCCAGGGGCTTACAAGTTCATGGGCGGGGACCAGGAACGCTGGATAGTTTCCCAGAAAATGGCGTGATACTGCCGTCGCCGCGACAGCGGAGATCACGATAGGACTGAATGTAGAAAAGCCAAAATCACCTAAAACTATCTCAACGGCGAACATGGCCCCGGCTATGGGCGCGTTAAAAGTGGCCGCGATTCCCGCCGCGGCGCCGCAACCCACGAGGGTCCTCATCCGGTCTGCAGAGACCTTGAGTATCTGTCCGACAGCCGATCCAATTGCGGACCCTATCTGCACGATAGGTCCCTCCCTGCCCACAGAACCCCCGGTCCCGATGGAGACTGCTGAGGCAAAGCACTTAACAAAGACCACCCGCTTCCTTATGATACCGCTCCTGAGAGCGACTGCCTCCATGACCTCGGGGACCCCGTGCCCCTTTGCCTCCCGCGCCAGGAAATAGATGATGGGACCTACTATAAGGCCGCCTATCACAGGGATTATTATTCTGGTGTGCCAGGGGATGGTCTTAACGATTTCAATCAGATTTCCTGAAGACCCGTAGGCGATAAACTGAAAGAGATTAAGGAGAAGCCGGAAACCGACAGCTCCGAAGCCTCCCACCAGTCCCACCAGGGCCCCTAACAGGGCCATGGTGGTATGCTCGCTGGTCAGCAGCAGGGCAGGATTAGTTTTTTTTGAAAATAAATGAAGTTTCACTTATCTATAGGCGGGGTATCTTATTCCGGTTCTGCTGACTGGCATTTTGATATTTCCATTGTACGGAAAAGGGTCGCCGCACTCTAAAAAAAGAACTGTCATTCAATCTGTTTTAGTTTTGTCTCCGCGATCTTGGCCTCGCTGGAATCTGGAAACTGTTTGATCAATTGTTTCAAGACTATCTGCGCACTGGTTTTATCATTGATCTCCAGAAAGGCGACCGCCTGACGGAGCATGGCATTGGGCACCTTGTTACCCTTGGGGTATTTTTTTATTACTTCCTGGTAGGCCAGGATAGCCAGCTCGGTCTGTTTGAGGGACATATAACATTCCCCTATCCAGAACTGGGCATTGTCGGCCAGATCCGACTGCGGGTTTTCTCTCAGAAATCTCTTGAAGCCCTCCATGGCCTCCTCGTACTTCCCCTCCCTGTAGAGAGAGAGGGAACGATCATATATCCCGCCGGACTCTTCGGATTTCTGCTCCCCGACAGCCGTCTGTACCTGTTGTTCCTGGGGCGGCGCCTTCACCTGCCCTTGCCCCGGTTCACCTGCGCGGGAAGATTCAAGCCCCAGGTATTCGCTTTGCCTGTTTACCGTCGCCTCAAGCTTCTCAATCCTCTGAATGAGATTGTCAAGCTTGTCCAGATCCCTCCGGATAGACTCCTGTTCACTCAGATCCTTTTCGACCGCACTCTTTATGACATGCTCATTATCTTCAACACGGCCTGACAACCCCTGTATCTCTCCCTTCAATTGATCGATCTCAACCGTAATCTCCGCCCGATTTGAGTTAATGGCCTTTGATTGTGGTTCAAGCTTTTGGTCAATTTTCTGATCAATTGCCTGATCAATGGATTGCTGGAGTTTTGTGACCCTGTTGTTGAGGGCCACAATCTGGTCGTTAAGGTAGGAAACTTCCGTGTCGTATGCGCATGAGGTAAAAAAAAGAACAATGAAAATGAAAGCAGACGCCAAAAGATAAATAGCTTTTTTATTTCCGGTGCTTATCATGAGAATTTCTCAGTAAAATGCCTTGTAACCTCAAAGAAGGACATTCCATTGATCGGATTATCCTCCTCAATGCCTGTACCCTTCCGAATGTCGTTTTTTCTCAGCTTATCTCTCTGAGAAAGTCGTGAATCCCCTAATCTCGCACAACCTTTTTTGCAGGGCGGCAACCATTTCCCGCCCTGCATTACCACGATTCAGGAGGATAGTGCGGAATCAAGTAAACCCTGTTTTTAATACTACTGTTGCAGTTTAAATTCATCTCGCCTGTTTTTTGCCCAGGCCGCTTCATTATGCCCCAGAAAAGCCGGCCTCTCTTCCCCGTAGCTTATGGTGGTCATCCTTTCTCCGGATATGCCCATGGCGTTGAGAAACTTCCAGGCGGCATTGGCCCTTCTCTCACCGAGCGCGAGGTTATACTCAATCGTCCCCCTCTCGTCACAGTTGCCTTCTATGCGGACGGAAAACTCGGGATGGGCCCTGAGCCATTCGGCCTTTTTCGTTAATATGGCCCTGGCTTCAGGTTTCAGCTCCGATTTGTCAAAATCAAAGTAGATCTTGTCCGATTCAAAGGCCGCAATCTCTATCTTCAGCTTCGCAGCCTTTGCCTCTCTTGCAAGACGCTCCGCCTCGGCTTCTTCACTGACCGCCGGGGCCTTTTCTTCCTTTTTCATCTCTTCTTTTGGCATCTCCTTGGGGGCCGGTTTCACGGTGGGGGTGACTTCCGCTTCTCCCTTAATCTGTTTCTTGGCGCAGGAAGCAGCGAATAACATGGTTGAAAAGGCAAAACCCAGGATTAACAGGACTGTCATGGTCTTTTTCATCATTCTCTTTTCCTCCTGACTCTATAATGTATTTTTAATAAAAATTTATAGAATTGCTCCATTAAAACTGCAAAGTCCTATACTTTTACCATTTTACGATTATAATTTCAAGAATTTAGATATCTTTAAATGATTTTTTTTATGCTTTATATAACTGTCCATTATTTCGGTGTATAATGTGGTCTTTTCCGGGCCCTAACCAAGGGCCGGCCGTCCTATTCTTAGCCCTGTCTAAAAGGGGGACCAGGAGGGAGAAGTCTGCTCCCCCTTCAAAAAATTGACCCTCCTCTGATTCAGCCCGTTTGCGTTCATGATGTAAAGATGGAAACCTCCGTCCCTGTTGGAGCTGAAGACGATATACCTCCCGTCAGGGGACCAGGAGGGATCTTCATTCAACCCGCTGTTTTCCGTGAGCCTCCTCAAATTGCCGCCGTCTGGGTTTATCGTGTATATATCCCGATAACCGCCGCTGTCCCCTGAAAAAGCGATCTGATTTCTGCTGGACCATGATGGAGAGGAGTTATATTTCCCCTCAAAGGAATTGTATTCCTTGTCCGGGAAGGTCAATCGCGTTGCATTCCCATCTCGAATATTCTTTACATATATTTGGGGAGACCCGGACCTGTCGGATACAAAAGCGATCCTGTCCCCCTCAGGGGAGAAGGTAGGGGAAACATCAATCGCCCAGTGATTGGTAAGCCGCTTAATGATGTTTCCATTGGGATCGATTATATATATTTCCGGATTATCGTCCTTGCTCAGGGTCAGGGCCAGCATCTTGCCGTCCGGGGACCAGGAGGCCCCGATATTGAGGCCCTTCCTGCCCGAGATCCTCCTGACCTTGCCCGTGGAGATCTCTTCCCTGTAGAGTATGGGGCTCCCTTCCCTGTAGGAATTATAGATGATACTACCCCCAGAGGGAGACCATCTCGGGGAGAGGTCAATGCTGTTATCAGATGTGATCTGCTCAACGTTGTGCCCGTCGAAATCGCACACATAGATCTCCTTTACAGGTTCCTTTCCCGTCCCCGCTGTCTTATTCACAAAGGCGAACCTTGAAAGGAACATGCCCTCATATCCTGTCAGGGCATAGATAATCTCGTTCCCGATCCTGTGCATGAGATTCCTGTGATCCTCTATCTTCCCAAGGAATTTTTTGCCGAAGATCTGACGTCCAACGAAAGGGTCGTAGAGCCTTACTTCCACCTCAATGCTCCGTCCAATGCACAGGTATCCCCCCTTTAACAGGAGGTCCGTGCCTATGACTGACCAGTTCTTAAAACGTATGTTATCAGCAGTTAGAGATGGGCCGTCCTCGTCTAAAAATGAGGCCTTATCCATCGGGATGAAGTATCCGCTGAGGTCGAGGTCATTGGATATGATCTCCTGCAAGGCCGTTGACAGCTCAGGATGCTCTTTGGGATCGGAGAAGTCCTTAAAGTCCGGGATGGCGATATTTATCTTCTGAATTGAGGGCGAGTTGATGTCGATAAATATCCTCCCCGATCCCTCATCGGGCAGGACAAGCTGGATGAGAACAAGGAACATGAAGAAGCAGGCGAAATTAACTGCCTTCAAGGTCCTTGAGATTAAAATTGATTTCAAATTCTTCATAGCTCTTTCTGTATCCTTCCGGAAATGGGGGCAGGGGATTCGACCGCTCGACCGCCCTCATGACCGATTCATCAAAAATAGCGTCAGTGGACCGCTTCTTGAACCAGGACTTGGATATGGCCCCGTCCTGACTTACCTTCAACATCACAATTGCTTCCAGCTTTTTCTGGTCATGAATGGCGACAGGATAGGACCAGTTGCTCTTGATCCGGTTTTCAACGTCCACCTGGTATATCCTCATGGGTAAGCCCTCGAGGGAGCGGCCTCCCCCTCCTGCGCCCACGCCGTAATCCCCCGCCTTGGCCTTTTTCTCCAGCTCGGATATGGCCTCTTCGACATGGTTATCGTTTTTTTCTGATTCGACCTTTTTCTCTATCCTGGATATGGCCTCGTCAATAAGCTTTGTTGGAGAGACTTCAGGTTTTTTTATCTTCGTGCTCTCCCTTTTTACGGTCCTCTTCGCAACAACAAGGGGTTTTTTCTCACTTTTCGGGACCAGAATCCTTCGGGCCTGGGGATTGCTTTCCTTTAGGATACCCGTATCACCCTTTTTTTCAACGGCCGGTCGCGCTGGCTGACCAACCGGTCCTGAGGACGGGGCCTCCACGAGATCCACCTCATAGACTACACCCTTGATCCGGCCTGAGGGAAGGGACTCCGGGAGGAACAGGACAATAAGAAAGAGACAGATGTGCAGGCCCAATGACAGTGCCAGCATTGGTGTCCATCTGATTCTCGCCGGATCAGCCGTGTCCCTTATGGCCCATGCTCCTGTCATATGTTAGCCGACCGAATTTAATCAAAATTATAAGACTCCTTTTGTTAACCGCTATTTTTCGGGCGGTTCGGTAATCATACCCAGCTTGTCTATGCCCGCCCTTTTGACCCCGGATATTACCTTGATTACGAATCCATAGGGCACGTCTCTGTCGGCCCTCAGGAGCACCTCTTTGTCTCTCCTGTATTTAAAAATGGATTTGAGCTGGGTCTCCAGGTCCTCAAGCTTGATGACATGCTTTTCAAGAGATATTTTCATGTCCCTGTTCACGGTCAGTATCAGAGGGTCTTCCTGAGTCTTTATACTCTTCGCAACGGTCTGCGGAAGGTTAACCTCTACTCCCTCCATCATCATCGGGGCCGTGACCATGAAGATAATCAACAGGACAAGCATCACATCCACAAAGGGGGTGACATTGATGTCCGACATGAATCCTTTTCTGTTTCCGCCAATCATCTACGGCCTTGCTCCTCTTTATTCCTTTTTCTTTACCTTGCCTCTCCTGATAATCTGTCTCACCACCAGTGACAAAAAATCCGCTGAAAAGGTATCCATTTCGGATCTCATCTCAGAGGCCTTGTTGTTGAAATAATTAAAGGCCACCACGGCGGGGATGGCGGCGAAAAGTCCGGCAGCAGTGGCGATGAGGGCCTCGGAGATCCCGGGGGCCACAACCGCAAGGCTTGCCGATCCCCTCATGCCGATCCCCCTGAAGGACTCCATTATCCCCCAGACCGTTCCGAAAAGCCCGACAAAAGGGGCCGTATTTCCGGTTGTGGCAAGAAATGACAATGCCTTGTCCAGCCTCCCGCTCTGTTGGATTGCCGCCCTCTTCAAGGCCCTTTCAATATAGTCCGACAGGCCGTTCATCATTACAGGTTCGGTCTCTCCCGGAGAGGAGCTCTTCTGTAGGCCCATCATGCGCCTGAATTCCGAATAGCCAGCCTTGAAGAGCTGGGCAACAGGGCTGAATATCAAATCATCACACTCCCTGTAGACCTTTTCAAATTCCGTGGCCTCCCAGAAGATTTCAAGAAAATAGGATGTCTCCTCTCGGGCGTTTTTTAAAAATCTCCACTTCATGAATATGATCGCCCATGAAACGACGGATATAAAGAGCAGGAGCAGGAGCACGATCTTGACAACCAGGCCTGCATGGATGAACATCTGGACAATATCACTGCTGAAGCCCGTATCCGCAGAAATAGCGCCGGAAAGCGAGATAATGGGAGCAAGTGCGGTCAACGTCATTTTACCATCCCCTTGACTTGAATTCCTCTTGTGTCTATCAGATTATTAACAGAATTCTTTTCATTTCGTTGCATGCAATTATAATGCCACTGAAATACAGATATCTTTGTAGATTTAACCTCTATCTCTACAACTTTAGAGACCCGGCTTGCAAGTTAAAAAATATTCTCTTCCTTGACCCACTCGGGGAACCACCTGTAGTGCTCCAGCGGGAAGGCCCTGTTCAGTCCCTCATAGGTTGCCTTGGCAAGGGCTATCCCCCTTTTGTCCCTGTAGAGCTTCACGAGGCCCTTGTCCTCCAGGGAGGTGAGTACCCTATCCAGTTTTTCATCCTCCGCATCAAAGTATTCCATGAGGTCCTCCCTGCTCATATGAAGCCCGGGATTGACTCGATAATCCTCCGCCAGGACCCTGAGGAGCTTATCCTCGTCCATGTCCGGCTGTTTTTCCGGCGGCAAGTTGTTGGAAACGGGGACCCCTAATTCCTTATGGATAACGCGGCGGGGCATCTTCATTTCCCCGGCCATATGCCTCAGGGCGGTCCTGTAGATGACCATCCTGCAGGCCTCCATGGTTCCGCCGGCAATATTTTCGACCTTCGCCACCTTCATGATGGCCGACAGGGGATAAAAGGGCGTCACACCGTCGCCCCCCATGACCTGAATGGCATCCAGGCCTGAGGCCTGGACCCCCTCGCAGTTAAAGACCTTCGCGATATTGGACTCCAGAGTGACATCCCATCCGAGGTCCCACAGATAGGCCGTATAATAGGTCAGCAGCCGAGCCGTTTTCAGCCTTATGATCAGATCCGCTATCTTGAACTGGTTGTTGACAAAATCGATGGTCCGTCTCCCGAACTGGACCCTCCTCTGGCAGTAGGGGACCGTGTTCCTGAGGAGCTCGCCCATCCACCCTATGGATTGGGCGCATATAAGGGTCCGCTCGAAATTGAGGCCGGCTGTCATCACCTTCCAGCCCTCTCCCTCCTTGCCGATGACATTGGCCCTTGGTACAAAGACATCCCTGAAATCCAGGACCCCGTTCTGGATGTTTTCAAATCCCATGATCTCGTTGATCTTCTCTACCCTGAAGCCAGGGGCCCCTTTCTCCACGATAAAGGCGGTCAGGTGCTTATAAAGCTTTCTGTCCCCGGGATCATCGCTGCTGCGCGCGTAGACCATGTACCTGTTTGCAAGTCCTGCTGATACGATATATCTCTTTTTTCCGTTCAGGACATAGCCTTTTTCCTCACGGCGCGCGGTCATCTCCATGGCCGCGGCGTCAGTTCCCGCAAAGGGTTCGGTGATCACGATGGCCCCGATATCCTCCCTTCGGGCCCTGGCTATTTTCGGCAGGAACCGCCTCTTCTGCTCCTCCGTCCCGAACTCTATAATCTGCCGCAGTCCCCCCAACATGTTGCCTACAAAGACACGACCCGTCCCCGGCATCCGGTTAAGGGCCTCGACCGCGATACAGGCGCCCGTGGCCCCTAATCCGAGCCCCTCATATTCCTCGGGGACGGCCGCGCCCGTAATGCCCTCTTGGGCGATCCTCTCAAAAATATCCCAGGGAAATTCCCGTCGCCACCTGCTCTCTTCATCCCTGGGCAAAATCTCTTCTGCAAGGGCTGCCACCCTCTTCGCAAATGCCTTCTGCTCCTCTGTCCACCAGGGGTATATGTCCATTAAAAGCTCTCCTTATTTTTTCTTTTTTGACTGGAGGGCCTCCATAAGCTTCTCGCCCAAAGAACTAACCGCTGCCCCCTTGCCCGAGGCAAAACTGCGCCAGTCTTCCGCATCCCTTTCATCGCCGGGACTAAACGATATCTTCTTTTCCCCGGCACTGATCCGCTGGATAACCACCGTGATGGGGTCGCCGGGCCTCATCTTTTCGATCACACCTGCATTGGACGCCTCCCTCAGGGCCGATTTAGGAAGGAGACCTGTCACGCCCGGTTCCAGGGAGACAAAGATTCCGAATTTTTCCCGTTTTTCCACCGTCCCTTTTACGGACTGGCCTACCCGGAACCGTTCCTCCACTCCCTCCCAGGGGTCCCCCTCCACATCCCGGATGCTCAGGGAGATCCTCCTGTTTGCCTTGTCCATCTCCTTGATAATCACCTGGACCCTGTCGCCGGGGGAAACAACATCTTCGGGGCTTGAAATCCGGCGGGTATAACTCATTTCGCTGACATGCACCAACCCCTCGATACCGGGCTCAATCTCCACAAAGGCGCCGAAATCAAGGCATCGGGTCACCTTTCCAGGGACCAAGTCCCCCTCATGATATCGCTGGTCCACGGTCTCCCAGGGGTCCCCGATAGTCTGCTTTATGGAGAGGGAAACCTTGAGCCTGTCCGGCTTATTGCCGGGCTCAATGCCTATCACCTTTACCCGGACCGGTTCCCCCGCATGAAGGACTTCCTCGGGTTTTTCCACCCTGGACCATCCTAATTCAGAGATGTGAATCATCCCCTCCACACCGGGGGCCAGCTCCACAAAGGCGCCGAAGGGCATGAGTTTCGTCACCCGGCCCTCGATGACGTCGCCCACCTTCAGGTCCGCGTAAAAGGATATCCGCGCCTTTTCCACTGCCTGATTCAAGAGCTTTCTTCTGGAAAGGACGATGTTGCGGCCATCCTCATCAAATTCTGTGATCAGGAATTCATAGGTCTGATTCACGTATTCTTCAGGGTTTTCCACATATTTGAGGTCCATCTGATTGATGGGACAGAAGGCCCGCCGCTGCGCCACCTCCACCTGAAAGCCCCCCTTGTTCAAGGCCTTCACCCTTCCCTCCACTGGAATACCGTTTTCAAAGGCATCCCTCAGGAGCTCCGCCCCACCGATTCCGGAAATGGCCCTGGAAAGCCTGATCTCCGTGCCCGTTACGGAAACGGCGTAGAGTTCCAGCATATCCCCTTCCTTAAAGGGGAACCGGCCTTCCTCATTCAGGAGTTCGGCCTTATCCACAAAACCGTCGATCCTTGTCCCTGTGTCCACAAAGACGCTGTCCTTGCCGATGGAGATAATGGCACCCTTGACCTTGTCTCCCACGCGTATATCTTCGTTCATCCCTTCGGCATAGGACTCGAAAAGCTCGGCAAAGCTCTCTTCCCCATCGGGATGCTCTCCCTGGTTTTCCAGGGCCTCTTCTTCCAGAACAACATCAGACATGTCTTTTAATCCTCCGACATACAATTATGAACTGCTTATCACCATTTGCAGCAGTTTACCACTTTTTCCATAGAGAATATTTATTAATATTAAAAAAGTTGACAACACATTGACATCTATTCGACATTAAAGAATTGGAGAAGTTGTTTCAGCATCAAATACTAAAGCCGGGCGGAAACTCCGAAGATCCACAAGACAAGTCATTCAACCATTAAAAAAATCAGTGGAGGCGTATTTATGCGTCAGGAGTTCAATCTAAAGGTCAACAATCGTACATACAGGGTCAATGTTGAACCCGATACACCCCTCATCTATGTCCTCCGCAACGATCTGGGTCTAAGGGGGGCCAAGTTAGCCTGCAGTCTTAATCAGTGCGGCGCCTGCAGGGTCATTATCGACGGAGAGGCCGTAACTTCCTGTCAACTGCCCGTTGAATCGGTCCAGGGCCGTATGATTACCACCATAGAGGGTCTCGGAACCGTCCATAATCTTCATCCCCTCCAGGAGGCCTTCATCCAGGAACAGGCCGTCCAGTGCGGCTTTTGCACATCAGGCATGATTATCACGGCCAAGGCCCTGCTTGACAGGAACCCTGACCCGACGGATGAGGAGATACGGAATGAAATGGCGGGAAATCTGTGCCGGTGCGGGGTATACGATCGTATTCGCAGGGCGATCAGGCGTGCGGCAGGCAGGCCAGCAGGACCCCCTTCCTACAAGGAGGGACTCCACGAGGACCGGAATTTCCCACAGGAATGCCCGTCCAGGGAACCGGATACCTTCCTGCTCAATTATATCAAACAGACACCCGATCTTGATTCCTGGGTCCGCATAAACACGGACGGCACTATTACCCTCTTTACGGGCAAGGTGGAATTGGGCCAGGACCTGAGGACTTCCATTGCCATGATAGGGGCCGAAGAACTGGACGTCTCCCTGGAACGTATCAGGATAAGCATGGCGGATACGGACCTGTCACCAGATGAGGGTTATACCGTGAGCAGCGTGTCTCTGGAGACATCGGGCAACGTGATTCGTTACGCGACCGCGGAGGTCCGGCGAATCGCCCTCCACAAAGTAGGCAGGGAACTGGATGTCCCTATTGAAAGCCTCATAATAAAAGACGGGACAATAATGGATCCGGACACGGGGCGCGGTCTTACCTATTGGGACCTTTTCGGAGGCAGAAAATTCGAGAGTCCCGTGATTGGTGAAGGCCTGCCCAAGGGACCGGAGGA
Source organism: uncultured Desulfobacteraceae bacterium (assembly GCA_964526655.1). Lineage (GTDB taxonomy): Bacteria > Desulfobacterota > DSM-4660 > Desulfatiglandales > HGW-15 > CAZGIZ01. The sequence goes on from CAZGIZ010000046.1 coordinate 25,141, forward strand.
GTACAGGATCGTCGGCCTGCCCTCGGGCCGTCTCGACCTGCCCGCAAAGGTGACCGGAAGTCATGTCTTTATTCAGGACCTTAACCTGCCGGGAATGGTTCACGGCCGTGTGGTCCGCCCGCCGAGCTACGGGGCGAGGCTCCTGTCCGTGGATGAGGAGGCCGTGAACCGGATTCCGGGGATCATCCGGGTTGTTCGGGACGGGAGCTTCCTGGCGGTCATCGCCGAGCGCGAAGAGCAGGCGGTCAAGGGAATGGAACTCCTGCGAACCAAATCGACATGGGAAAGGGGCAGTGAGCTTCCATCCCAGGAGAAACTCTTCGACCTGATGATGAGCCAGAATGAACAGGCCTTTCACGTGGTGGAAGGCGCCCCCGTGGACGAAGAGATCCCGCCTGTCACAATTCCTTCAGGGGCAAAGCACACCCTGTCCGCTACCTACTACAGGCCCTTTCACATGCACGCCTCTCTCGGGCCTTCCGCTGCCGTGGCCCAGTTAATCGACGGCAGGTTGACGGTCTGGACCCACAGCCAGGGAGTCTATCCCCTGAGGGCTGCCATAGGGGAAGTCCTGGGTATGGATATGGAGGACATCCACGCCGTCCATGTGGACGGTCCCGGTTGCTTCGGGCACAACGGGGCGGACGATGCCGCCCTGGACGCGGCCCTGCTCGCCCGCTCCCTGCCCGGCCGGCCCGTGTCGCTCAAATGGACCCGGTTCGACGAGCACGGCTGGGAGCCCTATGGTCCCGCCACGGTCGTTAAAATGCAGGCCAGTCTGAATGCCGGTGGCAACATCATCGGCTGGAACCATGATGTATGGGGTTATACCCACGGGGCAAGGCCCCACGGTGGGGGAGGGGACACATCCAGCCTCCTGGCTTCCTGGCATATTGACAGACCCTTCAACCGGCCTGTTGCGCGGCCCTTTATGATCCCCCATGGCTGCATCCACCGCAACGCCGATCCCCTCTATAATTTCCCTCAACGGCGTATTGTCATGCACTTTTTACGGGACAATCCCCTGAGATCCTCATCCCTGCGGGGACTGGGCGCCTATGCCAATGTATTTGCAATAGAATCCTTTATGGACGAATTGGCCCATACATCCGGTTCCGATCCCGTGGAATTTCGCCTCCGCTACCTGGAGGATGAGCGGGCGCGTGCCGTCATAAGGGCTGCCTGGGATAGGGCCGGGAAGCTGCCCGAAGGACAGGGACGGGGCATCGCATTCGCCCGCTATAAGAATCGCCAGAGTTACGCGGCGATCGTTGTTGACCTGTCCGTGGATAAAGACAGTGGCCGAATAAGTCTAAAGCGGGCCGTAATAGCGGCCGACGTGGGACAGATCGTCAACCCGGACTCCCTGAGCAATCAACTCGAGGGGGTTTTCATCCAGGCCGCGAGCTGGACCCTGAAGGAGGAGGTCCTATTTGACCAAGACGGCATAACCAGCCTCGACTGGAAGAGTTACCCTATTTTTCGGTTTCCCGACGCGCCCGAAATAGATACAGTGCTCCTGAATCGGCCCGGCCTGCCCTATTTAGGGGTCGGAGAGGGGGCGGGGGGGCCTGTTCCAGCGGCCATTGCCAATGCCCTGTTTGATGCCGCCGGCATTCGCCTGAGATGTATACCCTTTACGCCGGAGCGGGTGAAGGAGGCCCTGGATCATTTGTGAAGCGGATAGAGTCGTGTCTCGCAAATATCTTGCATAAGTAATGCATTACCTTTACAACATAATAAAAATAGATGTGACTCCAATCCTCAATCTATCTAATCCGTCAGGGACCCATGGGTCGATCATTCCAAATTTTCTGCAAACCTGCGGGTGCTGTTTGCAACCTGGGCTGCACCTATTGTTATTACCTCGAAAAGGAGCACATCCATGCAAAGGGCGGTTCATGGCCCATGCCCTATGACATCCTGGAGGACTACATTGCCCAGCATATTCAAGCCTCCCCGGATCCGGTAATCAGGTTCTCATGGCATGGTGGCGAACCAACCCTTCTCGGTGTGGACTATTTCCGGAGGATCGTTGAGATCCAGCAGAAGTATGCGGGCTCCGGAAAACGCATATTAAACGGCATCCAGACCAACGGCACCCTTTTGACGGAGGAATGGTGCAGTTTTTTGGCAAGAGAGGGTTTTTCCGTTGGGATCAGTCTGGACGGGCCCAGGGAAATGCACGACAAACACCGTCTGACCAGGGATGGAAGACCCACCCATAAACTGGCACTTTATGGATACCGCCTCTTGCGGGAGCATGGGGTGACACCGGACATCCTCTGCGTTGTAAATGCCCTTAATGTGCAATACCCCATTGAGGTCTATCGTTTCTTCAAGCAGATAGGGGCCAGTTACATGGGGTTTCTCCCCCTGGTCGAACCTTTGAAAAATGCGCCTGCCGGTGTGAGTCCGAGTTCCGTGCCGGCGGAGGCCTTTGGTCGATTTCTCTGCACGATCTTCGATGAATGGCAGGACCGGGATATCGGAAGAATCGAGGTGCAGATATTTGAGGAAGCTGCCGGAACGGCGCTGGGCAAGGGGCATGAGCTCTGCATCTTCCGACCCACCTGCGGTGATGTCCCCGTACTCGAATACCAGGGCGATTTCTTTTCATGCGATCATTTTGTGGACGCCGGGCATCGCCTTGGAAATATTCGGGATACACCGCTTGTTGAGTTATTAGAATGCCCGGAACTGATCGCCTTCGGACGAAACAAACTGGATCAATTGCCCAGTTACTGCCGGGAATGTGAGTACCTGGTCCTGTGTTACGGGGAGTGCCCCAGGAACCGCTTTATTCGGACACCCGATGGTGAGGATGGGCTGAACTACCTCTGTGCCGGTTACAGGCTCTTTTTCAGACACATCCAGCCCTTTTTGAAGGTGCTGGCAGACCTGCAGAGCGGGCAGGCCCAGGAAGGCCGGCAGCCTCCCACAGGGACCGGGGCGGGCCGGACCCGCATAGGCCGGAATGACCCCTGCCCCTGCGGAAGCGGCAAGAAATACAAGAAATGCTGCCTCCTAAAGGAATAGTTTCTCCTTCAGGAACTCAATGGTACGCCTCCATGCCAGGTCAGCCGCTTCCTTGTTATATCGCTCCTTGTTGGTGTCATTGTTAAAGGCATGCTTTGCGCCCTTATATATGTAGATTCTGTAATCGACGGATGCCTTTTTCAGGGCCGCCTCAAATGCGGGAATGCCGCTGTCTATACGTTCATCATCCCCCGCGTAGTGCAAGAGAAGCGAGGCCTTGATCCTGGGGACATCTTCAGGGGCCGGTTGCATGCCGTAATAGGGCACGGCCGCCTTCAAATCCGGTGAGTTTACCGCCACCTGGTTTGCCATGCCTCCCCCCCAGCAGAAACCGACGACGCCCACATTTCCATTGGACCGGGGATGGGCCTTCAGGTATTTTACGGCCGCCACATAATTCTTGACAGTGGTGGGCCCGTCTAATTGCTGGAACATTGAGCGCGCCTTGTCGGGATCCTCAGGCGTACCTCCAAGAGGGGTCAACGCGTCCGGGGCCATGGCCATAAATCCCTCCACTGCCAGGCGCCGGGCCACATCCTCGATATGGGGGTTGAGACCCCAGATCTCATGGATGACGATCACACCCGGCACCCTGTCTTTCCCCCTGGGCATTACCAGATCGGCTCGAATATCACCTGTCGCTCCCGGATAGTTGACATACTCCGACTGAATACGAGGGTCGTCCCCGGATATAATTTCGGCGACTGCCTGGCCGTTCTCCAGCAGAGGCAGCAAAGAATAAGCGGCGGCTACGCCACCCGTTAAAACGACCAGCCTGGCGATGAACTCCCTGCGGTTCATCAGACCCTGATCATAATCATTATAAAGGTCAAAAATCTTCTGTTCCATCATCCTTACCCTCCTTTCTTAACAATCCTTCATAAGAAATTTATGACTGGATCATTTGATGCCTTCCGCCTCATACAACCTCCCCGTCCCACCGCGTACCGTGCGGAGACGGGGAGCTTTTCCGCCTGCACCTGGTAGCTTGCTCTGGCCGACCGCAGGAATGTAACATCATGAAATTGAAACAGAGCGGGGTCTCACCGGACCAACTTCATGATACCTACAGATTAACGTCTCAAGAGAAGGTTTTCAATCAATTTTTTGGCGGATTTACCAATCTCGTAAGGACAGTGTATAATCTTCCTAAAATAGGTTTTTGTGTGTGAATGGACATGGAAATGCAGTCACGCATCTCAACATTGCGAACTCGGGGAACAGGGAAATCACTGCTTCAATGCAAAAGCCAATGATAGGCGTAGTTGACAATTGGTTGACATCTTTTGTCAACAACTTTTGGCCTTAATGACTCATCTCTCATGACTAATGGCTGAAAAGTATCTTACTCATTTAGGAGAAATGCCAATCTTGGCATTTCTCCTAAATAGCGAC
>CAZGIZ010000047.1:0-29222 GCA_964526655.1 uncultured Desulfobacteraceae bacterium
ACCGAATTTTATGTCAATGGGTCGATGGAATTAGGAGACTCATGGAGACAAAAAAGAAAAGGGCTTGTCTAACACAACTCAATGTTTTAATATATTGGATTTAGTTATATTAGGATATTAAGGATAGACATGAATAATTCGGATCCGCTGTTTGAGGACAGCAGCCAAAAGATATATACTGTAACCGCTCTCACCGAAAGGATCAAGGATCTGATCGAAGAGTCTTTTGATTTTATATGGGTCGAGGCCGAGGTCTCCAATTTCAGGTCGCCCTCGTCGGGGCATTATTACATGGTCCTCAAGGATGAAACCGCTCAGATAAAAGCCGTGATGTTTAGACCCCAGACAAGGTATCTCCGGTTTACCCCTGAAGACGGCATGAACGTAATAGCCCGGGGGAGAATCGGGGTCTATCAACCACGAGGAGAGTACCAGATCATTCTCGATTATCTGGAACCCTTGGGAGTCGGCGCCATGGCCCTGGCCTTTGAACAGCTGAAAAAGAAGCTGGCAGAACAGGGCCTCTTTAACAAGGAGCTGAAAAGGCCGTTGCCCTTTCTCCCCCAGCGGGTTGCGGTAATCACCTCACCTACCGGGGCGGCGATAAGGGACTTTCTGAAGGTCATCCATCGTAGATTTGCCAATATCGAAATCACGATCATTCCTGTCAAGGTGCAGGGAGAGGAAGCCGCTTCGGAAATGGTAGAGGCCCTGAGGATCGCAAACACCGAAGTCCGTCCAGATGTTATAGTGCTTACAAGGGGCGGGGGTTCCCTGGAAGACCTTTGGGCCTTCAACAGTGAGGATCTGGCCCACGCCATCAGGGCCTCACGTATCCCGGTAATATCGGCGGTCGGTCATGAAATAGATGTAACCATCTCCGATCTGGCAGCGGACTTCAGGGCCCCTACCCCGTCTGCAGCCGCCGAACTCCTCGTGGTCGAAAAAGAGTCACTGATTAAAAACATAAATGATGTCAGGGAACGTCTCCTGTCCCTTTTGAGGACAAATATATATCATCTGAGTCAGGAGCTACTCCTCCTTAAAAAAGGCCTCCGGGATCCAAGAAGAGGCATAGCGGATTCATGGATGCGCCTGGATGAATTAAACAGCCGGCTTATCAGAATTACGAACACGATCCTAATGGAGCGAAAAACCGGGGTATCCAACGAGGGTCGCGGCCTCTTACTCCATTCACCCCTGAAACTGGCTTCATCCCTTGCCCAGGCAGTTGCCTTTCATAGACAGCTCATTACCCATATGATGCTTAAGGCCCTCAGGGAGAGACAAATGGCCCTGTCTCTTTTTGATGAAAAGATAAGAGACCTCGGTCCCCTCTCTGTATTGAAGAGGGGTTACAGCATCACCAGGAAACCTCCTGATAATAGGCCTCTAAGGTCTGTTTCAGGAGTCAGGACCGGTGAAAGTGTCAATATTATGCTGGCCGAAGGTGAAATGGATTGCCGGGTCGAAAAGATATCCATGGGTTAGGAGATCCTTAAAGGAGAATTTATGAAGGATATGCGTTTGGCTGCCGGTCTTTTTTGTATTATAGCAATCCTTGCTATGTGGTCACTGGATGCAAAGGCGTTTTCCCGGTCCGATATCCACCTCTCATCTGGTATAATCCCCCAGGGCGACCTCTCTAGGATAAGTATCAGGGTCAAGGATGGTGAGATTCCCCGGGTTTCATGGATGGACAGGGAGATCTCCCTGATAGCTTCCCATGAAAAAAATGTCTGGGAGGGATTTCTGACGGCGGATCTGATGGAAAAACCCGGGCGTTATAAGGCACTTGTGGAGGTATCCCCTTCGGGGGACAATGAGATCCTTAAGATAGAGGTGGTTGATAAGGACTATGGAGTACGCCGTTTGACGCTCCCCAAGGAGATGGTGGATCTGGACCAGGAGACCCTAAAGCGGGTGAAATCGGAGTCAGCCATAATGAACAGGCTGTGGGAGGCCCCTGTTTCGCCCCCTGAGTGGAGCGGGCCTTTCTTAATGCCGGTTCAGGGAGATATCATAGGGCCCTTCGGCAGGAGGAGCATCATAAATAACCAGCCCAGATCCCCCCACTCGGGGGTAGACCTGAGGGGAGAGAGGGGCACCCCTGTAAGGGCAGTCAACAACGGAAAGGTCGTCCTGACGGCCTATCACTTTTTCGCGGGGAGGTCCCTGGTGCTGGATCACGGCGGGGGGATCATGAGCATGTATTTTCATCTCGAAAAAATACTTGTAAAAGAGGGTGATATGGTCCTGAAAGGAGATGTTATCGGTCTTGTCGGCTCTACAGGTCGCGCCACCGGCCCACACCTTCACTGGGGCATGAGGGTGAACGGCGCCAGGATAAATCCCCTGCGGCTAATAGAGATAAGTCAGGAATTGGAGAAATAATGGCTCAAAATTTCGAAGAGTCGATGAAGAGGCTGGAAGAGATCGTCCGGGACCTTGAGGGTGGTGATCTTACCCTGGAAGAATCCCTCCGGGTCTTTGAGGAGGGTATGGTATTAGTCAAGTTCTGTTCCGAAAAGCTTGAGGAAGTGGAACAGAAGGTTACCAGGCTTGTCAAGGAGAGTGAAGGCAAATATGGGCACCAGCCCTTTGAAATTGAGGAGAAAGAAGAGGCCTGAGCATGGATCTCAAGACCTATCTGGCCGAAAAAAGGGGGCTGGTTGATGAAGCCCTTGACAAATTCATTCCCAAACCAGAGGGTCCGACCGGGGAATTGATCAGGGCCATGAGATACAGCCTCTTCGCGGGAGGAAAGAGGCTCAGGCCGATATTGTGCATAGCCGGTGGCGAGGCTGTTGGAGGGAACGGACAGGACACGCTGCCAATAGCCTGCGCCCTCGAGATGATCCATACATATTCCCTTATTCATGATGATCTCCCGGCCATGGATAACGACGACATGAGACGCGGCAAACCGACCAGTCACAGGGTCTTTGGTGAAGCCCTCGCGGTTCTTTCGGGAGATGCCCTCCTGACTGAGGCCTTCTACATGATAACGATGCCCGGGCTGGCAGAAAAATTCAGGGCCGATGACCTGAGGGAGGTCATCGGCCTGATTGCCGGGGCCGCAGGATTCAGGGGCATGGTGGGTGGACAGGCTGTGGACATAGAAATGGAGGGAAAGGAGGTCGACCCATCGCTCCTGGATTTTATCCATAACCATAAGACTGGCGCCCTGATAGCCGCGTCGGTCTCCGCCGGGACCATTCTGGGAGGCGGTTCAAAGAACCAGGTGGAGGCAGCACTTTCCTATGGCCGCAACATAGGGCTTGCCTTTCAGATCTCCGATGATATCCTCGATGTGGTCGGAGATAGCAGGGAGATGGGAAAGGTGGCGGGCGGTGATGAAAAAAGGGGGAAAAACACCTACCCGTCGGTACATGGTCTCAAGAGGTCAAGGGAGATATTAATAGAACTGATCGATAGGGCCACAGATGCCTTGAGACAATTCGACTCCGGCGCTGACCCCTTGAGAGAGATAGCCAGATACATTATTGAAAGAAAGCGTTAATGGATAACACCTACAACTTATTGAACAGGATAAACAGCCCTGCCGATCTCAAGAAGCTAAATCTAAAGGAGCTTGAACGCCTGGCCGTTGAAATAAGGCAAAAAATAATCGAGACCGTATCAAAAACCGGTGGGCACCTGGCGCCAAGCCTTGGGGTCGTGGAGCTGACCATAGCCATACATTACGTCTTCGATACCCCAAAGGACAAGGTCATATGGGACGTTGGGCACCAGGCCTATGCCCATAAGCTGCTTACCGGCCGGAGGGACCGTTTCCATACCCTGCGTACCTACGGCGGGATAAGCGGTTTTCCCAAGAGGGAGGAAAGTCCCTATGACACCTTTGATACGGGGCACAGCAGCACCTCCATCTCCGCGGGCCTTGGTATATCCACGGCAAAGGCCCTCAAGGGGGAGAAGGCAAAGGTAATATCTGTTATCGGTGACGGCTCCATGACCGCAGGAATGGCCTTTGAAGGCCTGAACCAGGCGGGTCATACGGAAAAGGACCTCATAGTAATCCTGAACGATAACGCGATGTCTATATCCCCTAACGTGGGGGCCTTTTCATCTTTCCTGAGCCGCAAGATGAGTGGAAAGCGTTTTGTCAATCTGAAGAGAGAACTGGAGAACTTCCTCAAGTCGGTCCCCGGTGTCGGTGAAAACATCCTGACCCTCTTCCGCAGGAGTGAGGATTCACTGATAACCTTCTTCACCCCGGGAATGCTCTTCGAGGCATTCAAGTTCCAGTATATAGGCCCGATACAGGGACACCGTCTCGACCTCCTTATTGAAACCCTCAAAAACACTAGGAACCTTAAAGGACCCGTCCTTGTCCACGTCCTGACCAAAAAGGGAAAAGGCTACGGCCCCGCCGAGGAAAACCCCGCCCACTATCATGGGGTCGGGAGCTTTGAAGTAGCCACCGGCTCTCCCCCAAAGAAAACTCTGGAGTTGCCCCCTACCTACACAAAAGTCTTCGGGGATGCCATGGTGGACCTGGCCAAAAAAGAAAAGAGGCTGTTTGCCATTACAGCGGCCATGCCCGAAGGCACTGGTCTCAATGAATTTCAGGAAAAGTATCCGGACCGGTTCCTGGACGTGGGTATCTCCGAGCAGCACGCTGTGACCTTCGCAGCCGGACTCGCAACCGAGGGATTCAGACCTGTAGTAGCAATCTACTCAACCTTCCTGCAGAGGGCCTTTGACCAGATAATCCATGATGTATGCCTTCCTGATTTGCCCGTGGTCTTCTGCCTTGATCGAGGAGGGCTGGTCGGTGAAGACGGTGCGACCCATCACGGCCATTTTGACATCACCTATTTGAGGAGCCTGCCCAACATGACCGTCATGTCACCCAAGGATGAAAACGAGCTCCGGCACATGCTCTTCACGGCCCTGGGACACAGCGGTCCCCTGTCCATAAGGTATCCAAGGGGTCCAGGTATCGGGGTATCCATGGACCCGGCATACAAAAAGCTGCCCATTGGTGAGGCAGAGATCCTCAGGGAGGGCCGGGATATGCTAATAATCGCCCTCGGAAGCATGGTGTCGCCTTCAATGGAGGCTGCGAAGCTGTTAGACAGAGAGGGTCTGTCCGTTGGGGTAGCCAATTGCCGGTTTGTGAAACCCCTGGACCCCCGTCTCGCAGACTATTCCCGGGCCGTCGGAAGGGTCCTTATCGCGGAAGAGAACATAATACAGGGGGGGCTCGGCGGGGCAGTACTGGAGATGTTCAATGATATTGGTTTAGGTGACATCCATGTCAAAAGGATTGGGCTCCCTGACAAATTTATTGAACACGGCTCCCTATCCTTCCTGAGGGAAAAATACGGCCTCGACATATCAGGAATTGCCCGTCAGGCCAGGGAACTCTGTAACAAAGGGTAAAAAAGATATCAAGGGACAAGCTCAGACTGGATCAACTGATCGTTCAAAAGGGCCTGGCGGAAACCAGGGAGAAGGCCAAGGCCATGATCATGGCGGGGGGGGTTGAGGTCAACGGCCTGCCTGCTGGGAAACCAGGCGTAAACTATCCCATCTCTTCGGAAATCTCCATAAAACAGTCTGACTTTCCCTATGTGAGCCGGGGCGGGCTTAAGTTGGAGTCCGGCCTGGACCATTTTTCCATCAGTGTCGAGGGTAACACCTTGCTGGATATCGGGGCATCCACGGGTGGATTCACAGATTGCCTCCTCAAGCGGGGAGCAAAAAAAGTAATCGCCGTGGATGTGGGATACGGCCAGCTCCACTGGAAGCTCCGCAATGATCCAAGGGTCATGATCCTCGAGAGGTGTAATGTCCGACACCTCAAGCCCCATGACCTGACTGAAAGGATCAACGGCGCCGTGATAGATGTATCCTTTATCTCCCTCAAGCTGGTTATCCCGCCGGTTTCCAGTCTTCTAATGGAGGAATCCTTTATAATCGCCCTAATAAAGCCCCAGTTCGAGGTTGGAAAAGGGCAGGTCGGAAAAGGGGGCGTAGTCCGCGACCCCTTGCTGCACAGGGCTGTCATCGATAGCCTTAGCGGATTTTTTGCGAGTCAGGGATGGACCGTGGTCGGACACATTCCTTCACCGATACTCGGTCCGAAGGGAAACCGGGAGTTTTTGATCTACCTGAAAAGATAGGCAGAGATCACCCTTATCACAAACCAGTCCGAAAAAACTTCCTGGAATTGATCATTGAGCAGTATGAGGGATTATAATAGGCCTTGATCTATCGGCCGCCGCGCTTGGAAGCCTTCAGGGGATTCAGTTTTCCATTCCCTTTAACATTTGAGGCCATCAAGTGGGTGGCCATGTTGCAGTTCCCGAATCGCCATTTTGCGGCGGGTTCCGGAAAGCTTAGGCAATATTTACCGGTAGGAAATTCCCGAACTTTCTGGCAGCCTTCGCACTCCTCTACGATCTGGTGGCAGCTTCCTCCATTAAACTGACACCCATCCTTGTTCATAAAAAAACACTCAACACCCTGTTTTACGCTTGTACAAACCATGGTTATCACATCCTCTCTATATGGAATGAAAAAACAGAAGCAAATTTCATGCCCTAACTCAGGGAAATTGTCAAGTAAAATAGCCATCATTATCCTTTTTTCAAGGGAAAGATCGATTTTTGAGTTCCCTGCATCAGAATTAATTGACTTCACTCATTAAATGATTATTTTTTTGTCAACTAATTGATATTTTATTATAACCTGCCCATTTTATTGGGGTCACGAGCCGGGTTTGATGTTTCAGCCCGGCTTTTTAATATGGAGGGCAAAATGCATGAAAATATATCACATCCTCTTTGTATGAGAGAGGCCTTCTCCAGATTGGATGAAGGGGAAGATTCAATTTTCTATAAAAGGGATCGCTTTGTGAGCCACCTTGACTCCACGGCACTCTCAACAGTCCGTGATCTCATCGGGACCCTGATTATTGAAAAGGAACCTGTTATACTGGATCTGATGGCAGGATGGGATTCCCACATTCCTGAAGATATTACGCCTGCGAGGGTTGTCGGGCTTGGACTCAACATAAGCGAGTTGAAAAGAAACCAGGTCCTCGATGAATTCATAATTCATGACCTAAACAAAGAGCCCATACTGCCCTTTCCTGACAGAATCTTTGACGCGGTAATTAACACGATCTCAGTAGATTACATGACGCAACCCCTTGAAGTATTCAGAGAGGTAGGCCGGATTCTTAAGCCGGGCGGGCTGTTTCTGGTAATCTTCTCCAACCGTATGTTTCCCGAGAAAGCGGTGAAGATCTGGCGTGAATCCGATGAGAATGAGAGGGTCCTGATGGTTGAAGATCTCTTTAAAGAGTCAGGTTCTTTTGATAAACAGGAGATATTTCTGGCAAAGGGGCGACCGAGGCCAAGGGATGACAAGTATTTCTCCATAGGGATACCGAGTGATCCGGTCTACGCGGTTTACGCGGAACGAAGAGGTGGAGATCCCTGTCGGAAAAGACGGCCTGTTCCAGTTGCCTCTTATGGGGAAATAATTGATGGGCGCGAACTGGATAGAAGAAAAAAGAGTGTCTGGACTACTCTTCGCTGCCCCTACTGTGGAGAAAAGCTAAAAAAGTGGGCCGTTCCGGAAAACCCCTTTTGCTGCACATGGGACAATGACTTCATGTACATATGTTTTAATGATGAGTGCCCCTATTTTGTGCGGGGGTGGGACCACATGTACAAGGAGGGGAACAGGGGAGTATCCTACCGTTTAATGTATAATCCAGTAAAGGACTTCTGTTCCCCAATTCCGGTCCCGTCCCACAGGGCTCTCAGGGATGGAATAATGGAAACGGAAACAGCGGATGGGCAGTCTGAAAGGGAAGACTCCAGTGCATATTGAACCGGTCCTTGTCACCGGTGCCACAGGATATGTCGGCGGGAGATTGGTTCCCCGCCTCCTTGAGTCCGGCTACAGGGTCCGGGCCATAGCCCGGTCAATGCCCAAGCTCAGGTCCCGGTCATGGGCCAACCACCCCATGGTCGAGCTCATGGAGTGTGATCTCCTTGATCGGACATCTATCCGAAGGGCCTGTGAAGGTTGTCTCGCCGCCTTCTATCTGGTACACTCCATGAATCCCTTTACAAAGGATTTTGCCTCAACGGACCGGATAGCGGCTCTTAACATGGTCCTGGCTGCAGGTGCGACAGGCATGATGAGAATCATCTATTTGGGGGGATTGACGCCCCCTAATCAGCCCCTGAGTCCCCATCTGAATTCCAGGGCCGAGGTAGCCGACATTCTTCAATCCGGTCCCGTCCCGGCCACAATCTTAAAGGCCGCAATGATCCTGGGCTCGGGGAGCGCCTCCTTTGAGATCTTGAGATATCTGGTTGAGAGGCTCCCCATCATGATCACGCCCAGATGGGTTCGAACGGAGGTTCAGCCTATCTCTATCAGGAATGTGCTCGGATACCTGGTGGGTTGCCTGGAACATAAAGAAATGGCGGGCGAGGCATTTGATATCGGCGGTCCCGAGGTGATCACCTACGAACGCCTCTTTCAAATATACGCGGAGGAAGCCGGACTCCCCAGGCGAAAGATCATTCCTATTCCTTTTTTGACGCCCGTTCTCAGCGCCTATTGGATACACCTGGTGACACCTTTACATTCATCCATTGCGAGGCCCCTCGCTGAAGGTCTCCAGAACCGTGTCGTTTGCCAGGACAATCGTATCAGGGATATCATCCCCCAGGATTTAATGGGATGCCGTGAGACCATCAGGAGGATACTGGAAAAACATCATCAACAGATAATTGAGACCTGCTGGACCGATGCCGGTCCCGTATCACCGCCCGAGTGGGTCCAGCGCGGAGACGCGAAATATGCCGGCGGCACCATATTTACCTTTGCCTATCGCCTGAGCCTGGAGGAACGTCCGGAAAGGATATGGAGACTCCTTGTCACCATCGGCGGAGAAAATGGCTGGTATTTCGCAAATTTCCTTTGGTTGATGCGTGGGTGGATGGACAAATTGATAGGCGGTGTCGGTTCAAAAAGAGGTCGAAGGCACCCCATTGAGCTGAAGACGGGCGACGCCCTCGACTTTTGGAGGGTCATTGAAATCAGGGAGCAGAGACGCCTGCTCCTCATGAGCGAGATGAAGGGTCCAGGTGAGGCGATCCTTGACTTTCAAATCCTTCCAAGACGCCTTGATGTCTCAGAGATCCGGCTGATCAGCCGGTTTTTCCCCAAGGGCCTGTGGGGTCTTTTGTACTGGTACGCCCTCCTGCCCTTCCACTCGTGGCTTTTCAAAGGGCTGTTGAGGGCCCTTGCTGGTCAATTGTTCCAGCCGGTTCGCGAAGGGCCGGTGCGTTTTGACCCTGACAAGGAGACTACTTGTTTAGAATCACCTTGACATCATCATAATAAACAAAATAAAAAATAGACGTCTGATAATCAATTCCTAAGTTGCCTCCGGGAGTCATCGATATATTGTGGAAAGTGCCGTTTGCGAATTAATAATCCGGGAAAGGTCGTCATAATGGAGAATGGATGGCACAGCACAAAAATACGAATTAGATACAAGGACACTGACCGGATGGGCGTTGTGTATTACGGTAATTATCTCACCTTCTTTGAGATCGGTCGCGCGGAGTATATGAGGGAACTCGGGTTTCCCTATTCCGAAATGGAGACAAGGGGATATGTCCTTGTCGTTATCGAGGCCGCGGCTAAATACCATGCCAATGTGGGGTATGACTCCCTAATCACTGTAAGGACGGCGATAACCGACCTTAGAAGGGTGAAGGTCCGCTTTGATTATGAGGTAACGTCAGAGGATAATAATCTCCTTGTTAATGGGCACACAATACACGCCTGTATAAACTCAGACAATAAACCGGTAAAGATACCGGCTGACATCCTGGGTGTGATGGGAGAAAGAGTAATAGATGCCCTGCCTGGACACAGGCGCCCCCTAAGGCCTGCAACAGGCCGGGGGAAATAGGGTCCTTGAAACCGCATGTCAAGATCTCATGAAGACCGCGGCGGGGTTATTGATAAAAAAGATTAAGGGGTTAGATATTGAATTTTATAGAATCCATTGGAGCGGCGTGGAGGGAGAAAAATTCCCTCTTGTGCGTAGGGCTTGACACGGATGCCGGCAGGATACCGTCTCATATCCGAAAAAAGGATGCTCCCATTTTCGAATTCAATAAAGCGATTATTGATTCAACATCCGACCTTGTCTGCGCCTATAAGCCTCAGATTGCCTACTATTCCGCCTCAAAGTCAGAGCAAGAGCTTCAAATGACGGTCCAATATATCCACGACCGTTATCCTGAAATACCCGTTATACTCGATGCCAAGCGAGGAGACATAGGCTCCACGGCCGGCATGTACGCAATTGAAGCCTTTGATCGCTACGAAGCCGACGCCGTGACGGTGAATCCCTATCTGGGGGGCGATGCCCTTGAGCCTTTTCTTAAAAGGAAGGAAAAAGGGATAATAATTCTCTGCCGCACCTCTAATCCCGGCGCCAGGGATATACAGGACCTGAAATCTGACGGGAAAAAACTCTACCGGATTATTGCCGAAAAGGCTTCAAAGGAATGGAATTACAACGGTAATGTACTCCTCGTGATTGGCGCCACCTACCCTGAAGAACTTCATGAAATCCGATCAATTACCGGCAACATGCCCTTTCTTGTCCCGGGAATCGGCGCCCAGGGGGGGGATGTAGAGAGGGCTGTCAGGAATGGCGCCACCCCTGAGGGAACCGGAATGATAATCAATTCTTCCCGGGGCATCATATATGCGAGCGCCGGGATGGATTTTGCGGAGGCGGCAAGAGACGCGGCCAAAAAATTAAGGGATGAGATTAACATCTACCGCTGATCTCCGCCCCAGGGGTGACAACCGCCTTTTGATGAAATTCCCGGTTTTTGCACCTGCCCTTTTCCGGAACATTTTCCGTTAATAATTGTCTAAACATAATGAATAGAGACCCAGGTAGAACAGACGGCGGTTCGGAAAATGACAGGACACTGGTTAGGGATTTCCTGTCCGGCAACAGGAGTGCCTTTGATAGGCTCCTCATGAGGCACAAGGATCGGGTCTTCAGCCTGTGTTACCGTTTCTTAGGGGATTATCAGGAAGCCGAAGACTCTTCCCAGGATGTGTTTGTGAAGGTCTACACGTCCCTAAAGCGGTTCAGGTTTGAGTCCTCCTTTTCCACCTGGCTATACCGGATCGTCTTCAACACCTGTATGAATAAATTGAACTCCCTGAAATACAGGTTTGTAAAAGGGAGTGTCTTTCTGAACAATCTCGAAAGCCGCCGTGAAGGCACTCAGGAACAGGAGATTGGAGATGATACTCCAACTCCTGATATGGAACTTGAAAGGAAGGAGAGGATGGAATTGATTCAAGATGCGATAAATTCCCTTCCTCCCCTGCAGAAGGTCGCTGTTATACTGCGTGATATCCAGGGTCTCTCCTATGAAGAGATCGCCGACGTAACTGGATGGAACATCGGCACAATAAAATCAAGGCTTGCGAGGGCAAGGCTCGGCCTGAGAGACAGATTGAGGTGTAAAATTTGAAATGGTATGCGCTAATGTAATTAAAAACCTTTCAGAATATATAGACGGTGTCCTTGACGGCGAGACCATGTCGGCGATTCAAAATCATCTGAGGAATTGCGAGGCATGCAGAAAAGAATATGTCTCCTTAAACGACATAGTGCGTGATCTAAATTCCATGGAGACAATCAGGGCACCGGAAGATCTGCTTGAAAGGGTTAAGGAACGCATCGAGAGGGATTCCGTGTTCTGGAAGATCAGACAGGTCCTGTTTTCTCCGGCAAGGTTCAAGATCCCCATGGAGTTGACCGCCCTGACCGCGACCGCGCTGATAATATTTATGATATTTTATGGCGTCAAGCCTGAAACCCGGGTCGAAAAAGCTTTGCCCGGGACTGGCGAAAAAAGAGTGGCAGCTGCAATTGGAAAGGATTCCGGACTCTACCCGCAGGAAAAAGGGCCGATTGAGCTGGAGCTGGTATTGGGGTCCGGGGAGAGGACAAGGGCATTACCCCCAAAAAAGGTTGTTCCCGTCCTGTCGGGCCGTCGTCACCAAGGTCGGGAAAAGCCCGAATTAGGGCCTGGATCCCGGTTACCGGGACTGAGTCCGGAACTGGATAGATTTTTCGATGATGTCAACAGATCATTCGAAGATAGTATCGAATCTGCTAAAGACCATAAGGATGTAATCTCGGATCTCAATAAGATCATTTCACTCGCAAAGGGGAGGCTTTTGGCCACGGAATATAAGACAGGGACCGATATTCCCGAATATGTCACCCTGGAGCTACCCCGTGACGGTTATCCCATGTTTCTCAATAACATAGGTCGCATGGGCTCTTTTAGGACCCCTGCTCCTCCCCTTTCTCCTGAATACAAGGATGTGGTACGGCTCAGGATCAGGATTATCGAACCTGAGTAGCGGCCTGGATCAGATTTATCAAATTAATTGGAACTTTTCCTTTGAGTTTTTGTCTAAGAACAATAAAACCAAATGGAGGATCAGATTATTATGAAAAGAGAAAAAACCATTTTTAGACAGAGATATTTTATTATAGGACTATTGGTGTTTTTCCTGCTCGGTTTCGGCGCCTTCCGGATAACAGATCCGGTTTCAGCGACCGAGGCCGCAACAAATCCTTGCCCCAAGACCGTTCCCGGTTCTTTCTCCGAGCTGGCAAAAGAGGCCAGCCCCTCGGTTGTGAACATAAGCGCTTTAAAGATCATAAAGGGGGGGGAAATAATGCCTTCTCCTTTTGGAGAAAATGACCCCTTCAAGGACTTTTTTGATAGGTTTTTCAGGGATCAGGTCCCCAAAGATTACCGTCAAAAGGGCCTTGGAACCGGTTTTATCATTGACAAGGACGGCTATATCTTTACAAACAACCATGTCGTGGAGAAGGCCGAAGAGATCAAGGTCACCCTTTCGGATAAAAGGGAATTCGACGCAAAGGTTATCGGCCGTGATCCCAAGACCGATCTGGCCCTCATCAAGATTGATGACGCAAAAGACCTTGTACCCGTGGCCCTGGGGGATTCAGACAAGCTCGAGGTGGGTGACTGGGTCGTGGCTATTGGAAATCCCTTCGGCCTCGGCAATACCGTAACCGCTGGTATCGTCAGCGCCAAATACAGGAAGATCGGCGCAGGCGCCTATGACAATTATATACAGACGGACGCCTCCATTAACCCCGGAAACAGCGGCGGTCCGCTCCTGAACACGAAGGGGGAAGTAATCGGCATCAACACCGCCATCTTTTCCCAGAGCGGAGGAAGTATAGGAATCGGTTTCGCAATCCCCATAAACATGGCAAAGGACCTTCTTCCGCAGCTCAAGAAGGGAAAGGTTGTCAGGGGATGGCTCGGCGTGATGATACAGGAGATCAGTCCTGAGCTTAAGGATAAACTCGACCTTAAGGACGAAAAGGGGGCCCTGGTCGCCGACGTCACCAAGGGCGGGCCCGCTGAAAAGGCAGGCATGAAAAGGGGAGACGTGATAGTATCCTTTGACGGGAAGGAAATTAGGTCATCAAAAGAACTCCCATATATAGTGTCTTCAACACCCGTCGGCAAGACAGTGTCCGTAGAGGTCATGCGAAAAGGCGTGAAGAAGACCCTGCAAGTCAAACTGGGAGAGCTCAAGGAGGAGAAGGAAGCCTCGGCAATGGAAAAGGCCAAGCCCAAGCTCGGGCTTACCGTGGAAGAAATTACCCCTGAAGTGGCGAGGAACTACGGCCTTTCGGAAACCTCCGGTCTTGTCATTACTCAGGTGGAGGGCAACTCCCCCGCTGAAGAGGCGGGTTTGAAGAGCGGCGATATTATTCTCGAGATTGACCAGGAGCCGGTGAAGGATGTGGCCCAGTTCAATGAAAAGATCGAGAAATACAAGGAGGGAGATACTATCCTATTTCTTATTAAACGTCAGGAGGCCACCCTTTATCTGACTTTGAAGGTCTGGAAATAATAATTTATCTTTATTCACCAATGATGCGGAGCGCCAACTCCCTCAATTGATCCCTGTCAACGGGGGATGGCGCGTCTGTAAGGGGGCATGCGGCGCTTGATGTCTTGGGGAAGGCAATCACCTCCCTGATGGAATCCACGCCCGACATGGTAGCCACCAGACGGTCAAAACCTATTGCCATCCCTGCATGGGGGGGCGCTCCGTATCTCAGGGCCTCCAGGAAAAATCCGAATTTCCTGTCGGCCTCTTCCCTTGAGATGCCTAATATCCTGAAGATCTCCTCCTGAAGGGTTATGTCGTGGATCCTCACGCTTCCACCTCCTATTTCCATACCGTTCAGGACGAGGTCGTAGGATCGCGCCCGCACCTTCTCCGGATGCTCCCCTAACATGTGGATCTCTTCCTCCAGCGGGGCCGTAAAGGGATGGTGCACGGCCTCCAGCCGTCCTTCCGTTTCGTTATACTCTAACAAGGGAAATCTGGTTACCCAGAGGAAGGCGTATTCATCCTCCTTGACAATCCCCAGCCTCTTGGCCATTTCAAGCCTGAGCATTCCTAAGGAACGATTCACAGTCCCGGTGTCATCTGCCACTATCAATATCAGGTCACCCGGCCCGGCGCCCAGCCCCCGGTTGATCAATCCCTTATCCTCCTCCCCGAAGAACTTGCTAAGGGAAGACTGCCACCCTTCCTCAGTGACCTTTATCCAGAGCAGGCCTTTGGCTCCCCATTCGGTGACTGACCGGGCCAGATCATCCAGTGTCTTTCTGGAAAAGTCGGGCCCCGCCTTTTCAAGTCTTATGGCCTTTACAGAGCCCTTCTCTTCAATAACCTTGCTGAAGACCTTGAAATTTGATCCTGCCACGAGGTCTGTAATATCCATGAGTTCCATTCCGAATCGTGTATCCGGCCTGTCGGTCCCGAACCGCTCCATGGCATCACTATACTCGAGGCGTGGAATAGGCAAGTCAATCGCCTTTCCCAGAATATTCAGAAAGAGATCCCTCATCATCTCTTCAAAGATCCCCATCACCCCTTCTTCATCCGTGAAGGACATCTCCATGTCCACCTGGGTAAACTCGGGCTGGCGGTCAGCCCTCAGATCCTCGTCCCTGAAGCACCGTACTATCTGATAATACCTGTCAAAACCGGCTACCATCAGGAGCTGTTTGAAGAGTTGTGGCGACTGGGGAAGGGCGTAAAACATCCCCTTGCTGACCCTGCTGGGTACCAGATAGTCCCTGGCCCCCTCCGGGGTGCTCTTTGTGAGGAATGGGGTCTCTACCTCTATAAAACCGTTCCTGTTGAGACAGTCCCTTATGCGGGCGGCGATGAGATGTCGCCTTCTGAAATTCTCCAGAACCTTATGTCTCCTCAATTCCAGGTATCGGTACTTCAACCTCAGGTTCTCGGAAGCGTCCACTGCCCCGTCCACCTGGAAGGGTGGGACCTCTGTCCTGTTCAGTAGCTTAAGCTCCGTCGCTTGCAGTTCAATCTCTCCCGTCGGCATGTCAGGGTTCTCCTGCCCCACCAGTCTTCGGGAAACCTTTCCCCTGACCGCTATGACCCATTCATTTCTGAGGATACGGGCCTTTTCATGACTCCCTTCACTCACACTGGGGTCAAACACAATCTGGGTAATTCCTTCCCTGTCCCTGAGGTCTATAAAAATCAGGTTCCCAAGGTCACGGCGGCTGTTGACCCATCCCATTAAAATGGCATCCCGTCCCGTGTCATCCGGTCTCAGACTCCCGCAGTCATGACTCCGCTTCCAGTCGCCCAAAGAATCTATCTGCATGTCATTATTCTCTTTCTTTAGTTAGTACCTGAGTCCAGAGGACCAGAGCACCGCTTTCACCATATAGGGGTGTACGAAGCGAGACATGGTACCGGATCTTCTTTAGACATAACCTAATGACCTTGAACAAGTCCACAGGACCGGGGATTCAAAAGTTGATTAAAGAGTTCCTATTGGCCTTTCTACTGGAGGCCATCCGCCTGAGTATCAACAATTCTCTTTAGATTCTCCAGAAGGTTTTTCAGGTCCACTTCCCGCTGCTCCTTGGTCTCCATGTCGCGCAGGAGGCCTTTTCCCTTTGATAATTCATCATCCCCCACGATTAGTGTCATCTTTGCCCCGAGACGGTCCGCCCTTTTCATCAGGGCCTTGAGCCCCTTTGAGGCGTACTCCATTTCCGCCCTGATGCCCGACCTCCTGAGTTCATTGACCCAGCCGAAGGCCCTCATTTCCGCCCTCTCACCCAGTCCGGCAATGAAAAAATCCGGGCCGTCGTCCTGCTCCCCCGGCTTGCCAATGAGGGTTATGAGCCTTTCCATACCTATGGCAAAACCTATGGCCGGGTGATCAGGACCGCCCAACTGCTTGACCAGGCCGTCATACCGGCCTCCCCCTGCGATGGCGTTCTGGGAGCCGAGACTCTCGCTCTGGATCTCAAAGGTTGTCCTGGAATAGTAGTCAAGACCCCGCACAAGTGCGTGATTCACCACAAAGGAGATACCCAATTCCCCGAGATATCCCTTAAGGGACCTGAAATGGGCCTGACACTCCTCGCAGATAAAATCCAGTATTGAGGGGGCGTCGGAGACAATGTCTTTGCATCCCTCTAACTTGCAGTCAAAAACCCTCAGGGGATTGACCTCCGCCCTTCTCCGGCAGTCGGCGCATAGGGGACCGATCCTCTGTAACAGATATTTTTTAAGGTCTTCCCTGAATTTTGCCCTGCAGAGGGGACAGCCAAGGGAGTTGATATTGAGTGAAAGTCCCGTCAGTCCCATTGTCTCAAGGATGTACACGGCCATGTTGATCATATCGGCGTCCGATCTGGGGCCGGGGTCACCGAAGATCTCCGCGTTGATCTGATGGAACTGCCTGAATCTACCCATCTGGGGCCGTTCATGCCTGAACATCGGGCCCATTGTAAAGAGCTTCTGCACCGGATTGTCACGGTACAGCCCGTGCTGGATATAGGACCTCACAACGCCGGCCGTGGCCTCGGGCCGCAATGTGAGTCCCCTCCCCTTGCCATCCCTGATGGTATACATCTCCTTGGAAACAATATCCGTGTCCTGCCCTATACTCCTGCTGAAGAGCTCTGTCCTCTCTAACAACGGCGGCTTGATCTCCTTGAAGCCAAAGGTCCTGAAAATCCCTCTCGCTTCCGATTCAACCCACTGCCAGGTCGAGACCTCCCCGGGCAGGATATCCCTGAAGCCTTTTATGGTGGCAATCTCCAATTGAACCTCGCCTGATTAATTATGTCCCTGAAACATTATTCGACCTTGATCCTTGTGGAGCCCTTTTTCTTCCTGCCCGATCCCTGTTTTTCAAGGCTGTCTATTCTCTCGTCCACCAGAGATCTTATGGCCTTGAGGAATTCGACGCGCGACTCTTTCATATGCATGAAAAAAGGGGAATCCGACCCGAAACTGCCTTCAAGGTCTGAAAAAAACCTGCCCACAGGGCATAACACCACATCTTCCTTACGCCTTTCTTTTCCCATGATCCTCTCCTCCAAAAAAGATGCGCAATTGCTGTCCTTCGTACCTGGCCTTCACCGAACCGGCGGCAGCCACCTGTCTCGGCAATAATATGTTCCTCTTAAAACCTCCGATACGAATAATCAATTCATCGGAGACCCTGTTGAGTTCAACATCCTCGCTGGTGATAAAGGGGAGACTGATAACCATCTGGTATTGACCGTCTTCTTTTATTAGTTTATAGGGCTCTCCCCTGTAATAGCGATCCAGGGGATTAATATCCCCGTACATCTCGGCCGCGAGCCTCTTGATCTGGTTTAGCCCGAGGATCTCTTCCTTGAAGAGATTGACCTTGAAGATGGGGACCGGGCTGAAATATTCTTCGGCCCTTTCCAGGCAGTGTTTCTGGTTCTCTTTCCAGGCCCTGAAGTATTGATCGTTTACCTCCTGGGGCAGGACCCTGTTCATCACAATGCCGTCGATATTCATCTTGTAGAGGCAGAAATACATGAAGGCCCTCTGGGTCTCTTTTATGACGATCTTTTCAGGATTCGTAACAAGACGGACGGTCGTGACCTGAGGATCCACAAGGATCTTGTCCACCCCCTTCAGCCTCTCAAAGAGATGGGCGATGGCGTCAAAATATTCATCTCCAGGTATGGGAACGTCGTAAAACCTCTTGGCCACGGGCCTCACGAATTTGGCAACGGTCCTCTCCATCCCGAATATCTTGGTTATGTACCATTCCAGTGCCGTGGGGATGCTTATAAACCTGAGTGATTCGCCCGTGGGGGCGCAGTCCAGAATAATGACATCAAATGATTTCTCCTGAGCGTACCGATTGATATAGAGAAGCAGGCTCACCTCTTCCATTCCCGGCAAAATGGAAAGCTCCTCGGCCAGTATCTCATTCAGGCCGGTCGTGTTGAGGAGGGCTGAGATATATTTATGAATATCCCCCCAGTTACTCTCGATTTCCTCCTGGACATCCAGTTCCTGTATCCATAGACGCTTGTCAACCTGAATCGGTTTGCCCCTGTTATGGTCAACAAGCCTCCTGTCGAGATCAAAGATATCCGACAGGCTGTGAGCAACATCCAGAGAAATAATGACTGTCCTGTGCCCCATTTCAGCCGCCTTTATTCCAGTGGCTGCGGCCACGCTGGTCTTGCCGACTCCCCCTTTACCTGCGAAAAAGATGATTCTCATGTGAGATTTCCTTGAAATTAGCCTTTGCGGGCGAATCCTGAAAAACAGATTAATGTTTAACCATATTGATCAATTCGGGGAATACATTACCATAAAGGAAAGCTCAAGGGAACTGGTTATTATTAGGGTGGATAGTATCTGTGGGGGAGGCCCCTGGCAGTGTCTGATATCCTCGGTCCATGGCGAGGTAATTGAGAATATTTATTTACTCATCGCACATCCTTTTCAACTCTTCGACTGAAAAATCATCATTCCATATCCCGGCGCCTACATAATATGGATAGCCTTTCGCCTGGATCACAAAGGCGATTTTCCTGGACGGCTCCTCTTCCCCCGGCTTTGGCCATTCGTATTCCGCCCACTGTCCTTCCGGGTTTTTGGCTGCCTCTGCCAGGGTGCCGGCGAAGGGCATTATATTATTCTTATCCCGCCCCACTGATTCCCTGGGCGCGAAGGGGTGCGCTATGAGGTGATCCGAATCACTCGCCTGTACGAAGCAGTAACTGTCTTTCCAGACGAATCCCCCCTCCGGATCATTGATCGCCTTTAACCCTTCAGCCCCTAATCTCTCCAGGTGGTCCGCGGCCTTTAATACGAGGTCATAAATCTCTTTTGGTGTGGCTTTATCCTCCACTTTGAACCTCCCCACCCTCTCTTTAAGCTTCTCAGCCAGCTTCGACATCCTCATGGCATTCTGATTAACTTCCCCGCTGAGGCTTGATATGCTATTGGAGCCCTGGTTAAGTTCGGAGATCTCGTGGGCCATCTCATTGGTCACGGCAGAGCTGTGGGCGACGTTATTATTGACCTCCTGTATCCCTTTCGAGGTCTGAACAAGGTTATCCGCTATCTCACGGGTTGTAGCGGATTGCTCTTCAACCGCTGAAGTAATCGTGGACACAATCTCATTGACATCGTTGATGACTATGGAGACCTGTTCGATCTCCTTTATGGTTGACGAGGTTGACATCTGGATGCCCTTAACCTTGTCCTTGATCTCTTCTGTTGCATGAGCGGCCTGGCGCGCCAGTTCCTTGATCTCATTGGCTACGACCGCGAATCCCTTGCCTGCCTCCCCCGCACGGGCCGCCTCAATGGTGGCATTTAATGCCAGGAGATTCGTCTGTTCAGAAATCTCGGTAATGGCCTCCGTTACATTGCCTATTTCCCGGGCGGCATCACCTAATTCTTCCACCCTGACGGTTGCATCATGTGTCTTGGACACCGCCTCATGGGTAATGGCCCTCGCATCCTCGGAGTTTTTGGCGATCTTCTTGACAGTGCTGTCCATCTCTTCAATGGAGCCTGCTACCAGATTGAGATTCGTTGAGGCCTTTTCCATGATGGAGGAAACAGAATTCATTTTAAAATTCATCTCATCGGCTGATGAAGACACGGTTTCCGATTTATTGGACATGATATTGGCCTCTTCCGACATCCTGCCGGAGAAATCGGAAAGATCCGTTGAGGCCTTTGTCAGGCTTCGGGCGTCTTCCATGATGTCACTGATGATCCACTGGAGTTTCTTGACAAATTTATTAAAGCGCATCGCGAGCTCGCCTATCTCATTATCACTGTTTATATCAATAACCTTTGTCAGGTCACCGTCTCCCTCCGCAATATCAGTAAGACTCGCCACCACACGCTTAATCGGCCTGATGATCGAATTCGCCAGGAACCCGGCCAACAGGCTGCTCACTGCGATGGAGATAAATGCAATGATCACGAGTGAAGTGAGCATCTCCTTGATCGCCTTCTGGGTGTCCTCTTTGGAGAGTACTATACTGAAAGCCCCTATTCTACCGGTCCTTCCCCAGACGGGGAATAGTCCTTCAAAATAGGGTCGTCCCGAGATGGAAAGCGTCCGGTATTGGCCGTTCTCCGCGTCGATACCCTGAATTTGAGGAGACCCGGAAGAGTCAGCCTCCTTTATTTCAAGTCTGTTATGTTCCCTGAGTGTGCCGACGCTTAACTCTGAGCCCAGGAACAGATTGATGTCGGTCTTCGCCATGCGCCTCATATGCTCCATAAAAGAATCATCCAGATGCACGGAGGACATGATAAGACCCACCTGGGTCCCTTTGGTTTCATTTGTCTCGGAATCCCATTCCGGGGTCACGACAGGTGCTGTGGCCTCGAATCTTAAAAGACCGTTGAAGGATTCAAGGACAATGCTGGGACTGTCAGGGAGTGGAAGTTTTACTTTCGCTGAACCCGGAAAGGATGTCTCTTTCTCTTCCCATTCATAAACCTCGCGAATCTCTCCCAAAGGGACAATTGCCTGCATCATCCTTTTTCCTTCCCGATCTGAGGGGTAAGAAAGATAGGCCTTTTGGTTTTCGAGAGAAACAGCGCATATCCATTCGCCTTCGGAATCATACATCACCATTGTCGCGATACTGCTGGCCTGGGTAAGCTGGTTAAGAAAAGAAACCAGTTCAACTCTCTGTTCTATTACAGTGCTCTCAAATGTCTCATCATTTTTGCTTTGCTGGATGAAGCTCACCTTCTCGGCCCAATTTTGTTGATTTCCTATCTGGCTGGTGACACTCACGAGGTCCTTTGTCATTTCCTCTAACTGTCCTGAAATCACTCGAGCTATTTGATCGATCCTGTCGGCGGCGGAATCCCTGTTCTGGTTTCGGATAAGGATGTAAACAATGCCCATCGCGAGGATAATGGAAAATGCCACGGTTAAAAGGCCGTTTGTTATCATCCTCTTCTTAATATTCATTTTCATCACAAGGTCTCCTTTCGATCACATGCCTGCTCGTGAGGGCAAGGAATTCATACCGGGCCTTCATGTCTATTTCGCCCTTTTCGAGGCTTAAAAGGCCTATGCCTGGATATGTCGTCAAATAAATGACACAAATGCGCAGACTTAACCCCCTACAGGCTAAAGTTCGCTGCAAACTATGTGCCATGCGCTGGATATAACTTAAAGAAATGCCTTGAATTTTGTCTGTAGTGGGGAAATTAAATATCCTGGCCCATAGGACCAGGCTTTAGAGCCACAGCGGAGGTCGGGCTCTTTTTTTCAAGCCCTATCTCAAAAAGAGTTCCACTAGACTCTGCGGTTCCCGCAAATGGAAGGGTTCACGCCACAGAACTCCTGGCAGAATGTCCCTTTCAGATGAAATGACCTGTCCCATTGAACCCTTCCATATGCGGGAACCGCCACTTTGGCCTATAGATAGGGCTTGAAAAAAGAACCCGACCGGAGAAATGACTCCTATGCCATAGCCTCTGTTTCTTATCCAGCCCTTAGGACCGGGTTTCATGGAATAGAATGAAAAAAAGGGAAAAAGCCTGAGGAGATAATAGGTTATCCTTTTAAAAATGCTTGAGAGGCGCCTTTCCGATCGCAAAGACATTGAAGCCCATGTCGAACAGTCTCCTGTGATCCAATATGTTCCGGCCGTCGAAGATAAAAGCCGGCTGGACCATTGACCGCAATATGCGTTCGTAATCCAGATCCCGATAGAGATCCCATTCCGTCAGAACCGCTATGGCGTGACTCCCTTCGGCCGCTTTGTAGGGATCTTCCTCAAACCCAAGGGCCTCCCTGACATCCTTGAGGTCCTCTTTGGCGTTTTCAAGGGCCTTGGGATCTGATATGACAACCAGCGCGCGTTCTTCCAGCAACCACCTTGCAATATAGATGGCGGGTGACTCCCGGGTATCTCCCGTGTTGGCCTTGAAGGCGAACCCGAAGACGGCGATCCTTTTCCCGGCCACGGTGTTAAACATGTTGAAGAGCATGTTCCGGACAAACCGCTTTTCCTGCCATTCGTTGATCTTTACCACGGATTCCCAGTAATCGGCCACTTCCACAAGGCCGTAGCTCTGGCAGATATAGACGAGGTTGAGGATATCCTTTCGGAAACAGGAGCCCCCGAACCCCACGCTTGCCTTCAGGAAATTTTTCCCGATCCTCGAGTCAGTCCCAACGGCGTAGGCCACCTCATCGATATCCGCTTCCGTCACCTCGCACAATGCCGAGAGGGAATTTATGGATGAGACCCTCTGGGCCAGAAAGGCGTTGGCGGTCAGCTTGGAGAGCTCCGAGCTCCATATGTTGGATTCAATTATCCTTTCCCTGGGTATCCAGTTGGCGTAGATATCCACTATCTCCTTCCTCGCCCTTATTCCGCTTGCCGTCTCCCGTGATCCTATGAGGACCCTGTCGGGATTTTCAAGATCCCTTATGGCCGTCCCCTCTGCCAGAAATTCCGGGTTTGAGATGACCTCAAAGCTTACATCCGAGCGGGTACCGTTGAGTATCCTCTCCATTGCCTTGGCCGTCCTTACGGGCAGCGTGGATTTTTCCACGATGATCTTGTCTCTATCGGAATTGGCCAGGATCTGCCGCGCGGTCTTTTCCCAATACTGGAGATCCGCGGCCCTGCCCGCTCCCTGACCAAAGGTCTTTGTGGGGGTGTTGACGGAAACAAAGATAATATCCGACTCCATGATGCCCCTATCGATCTCCGTGGAAAAAAAGAGATTCCTTCCCCTTGCCCCTTTGACCAGTTCATCAAGGCCGGGCTCATAGATGGGAAGGTCACCGCTGTTCCATTCACCGATCTTTTCCTCGTTTATGTCCACCACCGTCACCCTGTACCGGGGACACTTGGCCGCAATCATTGCCATTGTGGGCCCTCCCACGTAACCGGCCCCTATGCAAAGGATATTTTTCTTGAAAGTCATTCCATTGCCCCTTTTAATGAACTTGAAAGTAATCCAGATACCACCTTACGAACCTGTCCACCCCTTCCCGGATTTCAACACCCGGGGCGTAATCCATGTCCCTGACCAGGTCTTTAACATCCGCCCATGTGGCCGGCACATCACCCGGTTGAATGGGCATGAGATTTTTCCTGGCCTTTTTCCCTAATGATCTCTCGATGGCTTCTATGAAATCCATTAGTTTGACAGGAGAATTATTGCCGATGTTATATATCCGGTAAGGCGCCCTGGAACTGGATGGATCGGGATCCCGGCCGCTCCATGCCGGGTCGCCCTCAGGAGGCCTGTCAAGCACCCTGAGTGTTCCCGCTATAATGTCGTCTATGTAAGTAAAATCCCTTTTCATGTCCCCGTGATTATAGACATCAATGGGCCTGTCTTCCAGGATCGCCCTTGTAAATATAAACAGGGCCATGTCCGGCCTTCCCCATGGGCCGTAGACCGTAAAGAAGCGCAGTCCCGTTGTCGGCAGGGAATATAGATGGCTGTAGGTATGTGCCATGAGTTCATTGGACTTCTTTGTGGCCGCGTAGAGGGATATGGGGTGATCGACATTGTCATGGGTCGAAAAGGGGTAGTTGGCGTTAAGGCCGTAGACGGAGCTGGAGGAGGCATAGACCAGGTGTTTTATGCGGTGGTTCCTGCATGCCTCCAGGATGTTGTGAAAGCCAAGGATGTTGGACTTTATGTAGGCACGTGGATTGGTGATGGAATATCTGACCCCTGCCTGGGCGGCAAGATGGCATACCGTGTCAAAACCCTCTTTTTCAAAGAGCCTTTCAATCCCCTCCCTGTCTCCAAGGTTCATCCTTATGAATCCATAGGTGGAATATTTCGAGCTTCGTACCAGTTCTCCTGAATCTGCGTCCGAACGCAATATCCCGTCCCTTGCGAGACGGCCGTATTTTAATCCAACGTCATAATAATTGTTTATGCTGTCCAGGCCTATGACTTCATCGCCCCTTCCCGCCAGGTTGGCGGCTGCAAATGACCCGATGAATCCGGCCGTGCCCGTCACTAAAATCTTCATACCCTGAAACCCCGATATTTCTTTTTTTTAACTAATAAACCCACCTATTAAAGACCCCGGCTTCGGGAGAGAACACGGGCCTGCTTTAACACCATATAAATTTATTAGAAGCAGGTACTGTGTTTCTCTTCAAGGGGATAGGTTTTTTAGATTCCACAGGGCATTGCCATGACCAAATATTTGGTGTTTACACCTCAAACCCCTTTTAGAACCTCCTCCAAACCGGGCAAACGCCAAATATTTGGTCATTTGCTGCCATACAAGTAGCTGTCACCTTGAAGAGAAACACGGTGCCGGATTCCTACCTATACCTTCCGCCCTGCACCATGCGCCCTGTGCCTTGCGCCTACCGTATATACCCCTGCCTCTGCAGTTCCAGCATTATCTCCTGTGCCGACTCCGAAGGGAGCATCTCCGTCGTATCCAGCCTTACCTCTGGCCTTTCAGGTGCCTCATAGGGATCATCGACCCCGGTGAAGCCCTTTATCAGACCCGCCCTTGCCTTGGCATAAATGCCTTTGCGGTCCCTCTGCTCGCAGACCTCCAGGGGTGTGTCCACATGGACCTCGATAAAGCCCCCGTATTGTTCGATCATCTCCCTGATCTGTCGTCTGGAGAGCCTGTAGGGGGCTATGGGGGCGCATATGGCGATACCCCTGTTTTTTGTAATCTCGCTCGCCACAAATCCTATTCGCCTCACGTTAATGTCGCGGTGTTCTTTTGAAAACCCGAGTTCGCTTGAAAGGTGCCTCCTCACAATATCCCCGTCCAGGAGGGTCACGGGCCGTTCCCCCATCTCCAGAAAGATGGAGAGCAGGACCCTGGCTATTGTGGACTTGCCCGAACCGGAGAGACCCGTCAGAAAGACCGTAAAGCCCTGTCTATGCCTCGGAGGGTAGGCCCTTCGGAGCTCCTCCAGGACTTCCGGGAAGGTGAACCAATCGGGGATATCAAGATCCGATCTCAGCATCTTTCTCAGCTCTGTCCCTGATATGGTCTTTACCACATCGTCTTCCATGATCTCGCTACGGGCCATATATCTGTCCCTGTTAGCGCAATAGACCGTCTCCTCAAAGGGAATTATCTCTATCCCTATCTCGTCACGGTATTCATCAAGGAGCTCCTGGGCAGCATAGGGTTCATAAAAGGGCTTTCCCTCCATGTCCTGCCCCGGTCCGGCATGGTCCCTGCCCACGATAAAATGTGTGCATCCGTAGTTTTTCCTAATCAATGCGTGCCACAGGGCCTCTCGCGGCCCCGCCATCCTCATGGCCAGGGGCAGGAGGGAAAGGAGCATCATGTTGGGAGGGTAATGGCTCATGGCCCCCTGATAGGACCTGACCCGGACATAATAATCTATATCACCCGGTTTTGTGTGCCCGATTACCGGCTGCAGCAACAGGTTGGCCTTTTCCTGTCTCATGGCCCGGAGAGTCACCTCAAACTGGGCCCTGTGCAGCGGATTTCGGGTCTGAAAACCTACTACCCTGCGCCAGCCGAGCTTTGTGCAGGCCGACCTCACTTCCTCAGGTGACAGGCGCAGATGCTTAAAGTCAAAATGGAGCGGCATGTTTACGCCCTCGATCCTACCGCCCGCATAATGACTGCCTGAATGATTAACCAGGTAATCTACGCCCGGGTGCTGATCATCCAGGGTACCGTACACGGCGCGGGCCTCCCGCTCCTTGTCGGCCTCCCAGATCTCTTCCAGGTGCATTATTGCCAGCATGAAGCCTTCAGGGTCCCTCAGCGCCACCGACTGGCCCGCTTCGAGCTTTCCAGCCTCAATCTCGTTTATGTCCAGGCAGATGGGAATGGGCCATATGGTCCCGTTCTGGAGATGCATCCTGTCAATCACGGCCTCATAATCAGGACTTGTCATGAAACCCTCAAGGGGAGAAAAGGCACCGTTCATCATCAATTCCAGGTCACACATTTGCCGGGCCGATAATGTTATGGAGACCAAATGAGTGGAAAGATCCATCAGCACCTTCTTCCGTTCCTCATCGACCATCAGGTTTATCAGTTTTTGACCATGCGGCATTATCAAATGATTCAAAGTCTTACTCCCATATATTTCGCGCCGGTTCCCCGGACTGAACCAGCCCTGTCCCTAATCTTTGAGTAACGTTCATCAGTGTATGCGTGCCTGCCTTTTTCCTAAATCAGTTCCTATGGTCAGGCGAGGCCATGACCTTTTTCTCCAGGGGATATCTCCTCTATAGGTTTAAGGTTTAAGGTTCAGGGTTCAAGGTTTTTTACCTTATGCCCTACACCTTGCATCCTGCACCGGTAACCTTAAATAGATACCCCCCTTATCAACTGCACATGTAAACCGATTGAAAACCTATCAGATTTTGCGATTCCTGTCTAACAATTTCACCCCCCTTCCCCCTGTTCTTCCCTGCCTTTCATGTATTCCTGAAAGGCGGCCTTCCCTTCCGTCTGCCAATACTCCCTGTATTGATTCCAGTGCCTGCTCCGCCTGTTCCAGGGCTCCTCATCATAGTGATTGTACCGGTCGTGCCATTTCAGGAACCGGCGGGGCGGTCTATCACGGTATTTATGATGATCCGCCCCAAAGGTTCCAAAAAGCAGTTTGGCTAATATCACCATCCCGAAGGCCTGCCAGTAGGTGATTTCCCTCAACCCGAAGAGATCGGGCATAAGGCCGTTCCACAACCACTTTACGAGAAACCCGAAGACAAAGGCGAACACTACGGCGAATGCAACCCCTGCAAACACCATGCCTATGATCCTGAAGACCTTGCCGGTCCTTGTCCTGGATCCATAATTTTCTTTTTCATTAAAATTATCTTCCATTTTTCATCCTCCTTATTATCTGTCCGGATCAGAAAAGGCCTGCCTTATCCTTCTGATAGCCCGGGATTTTCTCGCTAACAGGGTCCCGATCGGTATCCCCCATTCTTGGGAGAGCTCCTGACAGGTTCGGCCCTCTAATTCAGTAGCAATCAGTACCTCCCTCTGTTCATCATTAAGGACGGAGAGGGCACCGAAAAGACTCTGTCGAATCTCCAGTCTCGATATTTCATCATTCCCGTCGCTCTTCGAGTCCGGCAGGAGTTCCGACAGGGTAAGGGTTTCATCACCGGAAAGCCCCTCGTCCAGAGACACCGTCTCTCTCCTCTTCCTCAGGTAATCGATAACCCTGTTGCGGAGGGACTGGTACACATAGGCCGTGAGATTCTCAATGGGGATTGTGAAGTCGACCCTGTTGAAGATATTTAAAAAGACATCCTGCACAATATCCTCCCCGTCCCTTTCCGCCGTGTCGTCGATGTACCTGCGGACATATCTAACTAATTTTTCCCGTTCATCGGTCATAAAGCGGGCTATCTTTTTCTGTAAGGTCACCTCACCATCACCATTCATTAAGACGTATCAGATGTGATAATTATTGCATGGCTCGGAAAGTTTATAGAGATGTGGAAATCATGAGGAAACACCTCTCCCTTGAGAACAGGCTATCCTCATGATTATATTGGCTTTTATGATTTCAGGCCGCGTTTGTCCCTGCTCTGAAGACAGGTCCGAATTGGCTCTCCTGATTATTCCTACACCACGTAATCGTAGTAGCCCCTGGCCACACGGTAGCGGGATACCTGCTGTCCGCCCAGCCACAATTGGGGAATCTTGGCATCCCTCAGATATTTTTCCAATTTATATTCAGGAGAAATGCCGTTGGACCCCATCAGTTCAACCGCCTTGTTGGCAACCCATACGGCCGCATCCGCCGAAAAGATCTTGACGGCGCTGGCCTTTGAAACAATCTTGGGCGAAAAGGGAGGACCGTATTCCTCCGGATGATCCTGCATCCATGATAGGTTATAGACGGCTCCCCTGGCCATTTCGATCTGAATGGCCATGTCCGCGAGTATGCCCGCGGCCATGCTCCATTCCCTCACGGGTTTTCCACCGCTCTTCCGCTCTTTTGTATAATTAAGGGCTATTTCAAAGGCCGCCTGGGCTATCCCCAGGGACATGGTAGCGGAATGCCACTGGGTCCCGGACATGGTCCCGTAATATATATGGGCGTCCGGTCCAGGGCCGGCAACCCGGTATGCCTTCGGTACCCTTACATTGTCATAAAAGACGCTGGCGTTTATGGAGGTCCTGAAGCCCATCTTCTGCTCAGGTTTTCCAAAGGAGAGGCCCTTGGCATCGGACGGGACATAGATAAGAGTGATCCCCTCTTCGCCCTGTTTGGGATCCGTGTTGCACACGGTCATGTACAAGCTCGCGATCCCAGCGTGGGTCGGCCAGGATTTAGTGCCGTTAATCACATATTCATCTCCATCCAGTTGGGCCCTGGTGCTAATGCCCCGGCCCTTCAGCAGGGGATTCTCGGAATCCGCCCCGCCTGTGGAATCGGTCATGGATAGACAGGCATAACAGACCTTGTCCCCGCAGAAGGCCGGTGCGAACTTATCGAGCACCGCCTTATTGCCCGCAGCTATTGCCGGGCCAAGAAGGAGACCGGCGTTGATGCCGGCGCTCAGGCTGATTCCCGCGTCGCCCCGTGCCAGCTCTTCGCATATGATCCCGAGGGCCATATGGGAATAGGGGCCAGTTCCCCCGTATTCAGGTGGGAATCCCCCCTTTTGAATACCCAGATTAACCAGCTTCTGATGGACCCCTTCGACCACGCTGTAATCCTTTTCCAGTTCGTCCCTGATCGGCATGATCTCCTTTT
>CAZGIZ010000048.1:0-29048 GCA_964526655.1 uncultured Desulfobacteraceae bacterium
ATCGGAGAAAAGATGTCATGACCCGTCGGGTATCTATCAGACCTTTTACATTTCAATTTGAATCGTACCCATTTACCGGAAGAACCCCAATGGGGTCTCACGTTACCGCCCAGGGAGACAGCGACAGCCGAAAAAAGGAGGATATTTTGGGACTTAACAGACTAAATGAAAGGGATATGGATGTGCTCAAGGGGATAGTGGCCCCGGAGAGATTCTCCAGGGGGGAGTCGAATCTGGATCTCCATTCAAGGGACCAGTCAAAGCATGAGCCTTCACGGCCCGAGGCCGTGATATGGCCTGAGAACAGAGAGGAAGTCTCGGAGATAATGAGATACGCCAATGAACATGCGATCCCGGTCACCCCTTGGGGCTCCGGAAGCAGCCTTGAGGGAAATCCCATTCCCGTAAGGGGAGGGCTGGTCCTCGATTTTTCAAGGATGAACAGGATCCTGGATATCAGGGAAGAGGATTTCCAGGCTGACGTGGAGCCGGGCCTTGTTTATCAGGACCTGAACAGTAGTCTCAGGCACAAGGGCCTCTTTTTCCCTCCAGACCCCGGCGCCGGGGCCACTATCGGGGGCATGATAGCCAACAACGCAAGCGGGACGAGGACCATACGTTACGGCTCCACAAAGGACAATATCCTGCGATTGTCCGTGGTGCTGGCCGACGGGGAGATAATAGAGACCGGCACCAGGGCCTCAAAGACCTCATCTGGGTATGACCTGATCCACCTCTTTGTGGGCTCCGAGGGTACCCTTGGAATAGTGGTTGAGGCGACGGTCAGGCTGGTCGGGATTCCCGCGGAATTTTCAGCGGCCATTATCACATTTCCTTCAGTGGAGGCCGCCGGCAGGGCGGTCTTTGAAATTATCCGCTCGGGGCTTGATCCCGCGTCCCTCGAGCTACTTGATCCCGAATGCATAGAGCTTATCAACAGGGAACAGGACCTGGGGCTGGAGGTCATGCCAACACTTTTCACGGAATACCACGGGACCTCCTTAAACCAGCTCGCGGAGGTCCTTGAGATGACCAGGGAGATCTGCCAGGGACAGGGCTCCAATGCCTTCAGGAAGGGGCTGGGGAGAGAAGAGAGGGACCGGCTTTTTAAAGCCAGGCATGAGTTGGGGGAGATGATCTTCCGTGCCCACCCGGATTGCAGGCACATTTCCCTGGACGTGGCCGTCCCCGTATCGGCCTACCCTGATATCATAGAAATGGCAAGGGAAGAGAGAGAGAAGGCCGGGTTCCCCGCATACATGTTCAGCCACGCCGGGGATGGGAACCTCCATTTTGTCATCGCCGGGAAAAGGGGCGATGAGGAGGAGTGGGCACTCATCGAGCAGGTAAATCAGCGTGTCGTTTCAAAGGCCTTGAGCCTGGGGGGGACGGCCACGGGTGAACACGGCGTGGGAATAGGAAAGAGAAAATTCATGGAGGCTGAACACGGGAAGGGTCTGGAATGGATGAAGAAAATCAAGTCCATGTTCGACCCGAAGGGTATCCTCAACCCGGGCAAGATATTCCCATGATTTCCAGGATCCCCTATCTGAAGGTCATAAAAAAATGGGTTGAAGAGGGTAAAGGCAGGATATGCCTCAGCGGTCTTGCCGGGTCAGCCAGGCACTTTTTCCTTGCCGAAATGCTGATGGATACGGAAAGGCCCTGTCTCATCATACTCCCGAAGGCCAGAGACTCCTATCGATTTTTCAGGGAACTTGAGTTCTTCCTGCCAGAATCCTATGTCCTGAAAGGCCCCGGCGAGAGGGGGCTCTACGATTTTCCACTCTATGACATATCCCCCCTTGCCGGGCTGAGTCCCCACCAGCGGGTAATCAACCGGCGACTCCAGGCCCTCTACGCGCTCACATCGGAGAGATGCCCCATAATCGTGACCTCCCTGGAGGCGATAATATTCAGGATAATTCCCAAGGAGGCCTTGATAAAGGCGATCGAATATCTGGAACCGGGAGAGGAGGTCTCAAGAGAGGACCTGCTTTCAAGACTCGAGACAGGGGGATACCTGCGAACATCCCTGGTTGAAGAGGCTGGGGACTATTCGGTACGGGGCGGTGTAATCGACATCTTCCCGCCGCTCTATTCGCGGCCGGTTCGATTGGAATTCTGGGGCAATCGCCTGGAATCCATAAGGCATTTTGACCCCCAGACCCAGAGGTCAACCGCACATTTAGGTGAGATGATCTTACTTCCCTCCAACGAGATCATCATGGACAAGGAAAACATGGAAAGGGCCAGATCCATGGGACGGCTGCCCTCCCAGGCGGTCGAGGGGGCCGGTTTTCCGGGACAGGAGGCATGGTTAAGCCACTTTTACCGAAAGCCCGGCACTGTCTTCGATTATCTTCCTTCCGGCAGCCTCCTTGTGCTCATAGATCCCTTCAGGATAGAAGGAGAAAGGGAGCGGTTTACCGAAAGCATCATTGCTGACACGGAAAAGTACCGCCGGGAGGCCGAGGATCGGGGGGAACCCTTTCCCATCACTGATGGTGTTCTCCTTTCCCCAGAGGAGATGGGCTCCTCCCTCGAAAGGTATCAGAGAATCGAGGTCAGCGAACTTGCTGTTGATAAGAATCGGGAGGATGACAGGTGCCTGGAAATCAGGGGCGCATCCGGCATTGAAGACGATCTGGAGATAAGGCTTGCCGGAAAGGGGCGGGTCTCCATGGCGCCCCTTGCGGAAAAGATCTCGGAGTGGCTGTCGTCAAGTGCCAGGGTAATCCTCGTCTGCCGGACCGAGCAGCAGGCCGGTCGCCTGAAAGAGATCCTTGACAATTACGGAGTCAGGGTCGAGGAGGTTGTTGAAAACTGGCATGAGGCTGCCGCGGGAAAGCGTCTTTGCATCTGCCTGGGCAGGCTGCAAAGGGGGTTCGCATGGCCGGAGATAGGCATCTATGTGGTCAGCGAAGATGAGATCTTCGGCCCAAAACGGGCGGGCGCAGGAAAGGAAAAGGGAAGGGTGGAGGCAGGCCTCGACTGGACCTCCTTCAGCCAGCTCAAGGTGGGAGACCTTATAGTTCATGAGGACCATGGCATAGGCCGGTACGGCGGTCTTATAAGGATGGAGATCGAGAACAAGATCAATGATTTTGTCCTTGTGGAATACGCGGGCAACGACAGGCTGTATATCCCGGCGGACCGGATCAGCATCTTGCAGAAATACGTGGGCGCGGACGAGACGGATCCGAAGCTCGACAGGTTAGGGGGCAGGTCCTGGAACCTGTCAAAACAGAAGGCCAAAAGGTCCGTAATGGAGATAGCGAAACAACTGGTGGAGATATACGCCCTCAGAAAATATCGTGAAGGATTTGCCTTTTCACTGCCCGACAACTACTACAGGGAATTTGAGGCGACCTTTGAGCACGAGGAGACCCCGGACCAGGTAAAGGCCATTGACGACGTGCTTACGGATATGGAGTCCGACAGACCAATGGACAGGCTGGTGTGCGGGGATGTGGGTTTCGGCAAGACCGAGGTGGCGGTACGTGCAGCGTTCAAGGCGGTAATGGACGGCAAGCAGGCCGCGATGCTGGTCCCCACAACGGTCCTGGCGGATCAGCATTACGAGACCTTCAGGAAGAGGATGGAGCCCTATCAGTTGAAGGTGGCTGTGCTCAGCCGTTTCAAGACCAGGGCCGAACAGCAGGAGATTCTGGCCAGGGCCAGGGCAGGAAAAATCGACGTCCTGATCGGCACCCACAGGCTTTTACAGAAGGACGTAAGCTTCAAGGACCTGGGTGTCCTGATCATTGACGAGGAGCAGAGGTTCGGCGTGAGGCAGAAGGAGCGGCTGAAGAAATACAGGGCCCTGGTGGATGTCCTGGCCCTGACCGCCACGCCCATACCCAGGACGCTCCATATGTCACTCATGGGCGTCAGGGACCTGAGCATTATTGAGACCCCCCCTGAGGACAGGCTTGCCATTCAGACCTATCTCTCAATCTATGACGAAAAAACCGTAAAGCGCGCCATAGAGGATGAGCTTAAAAGGGGGGGGCAGGTCTTTTTCGTGCATAACAGGGTAATGACGATTCATGACGTAGCTGAGCGGTTAAAATCCCTGGTCCCTGAGGCGCGGTTTGCGATCGCCCACGGCCAGATGAAGGCAAGGGACCTTGAGGAGACCATGTTTCGATTCCTTCACCGGGAGATAGACGTGCTGGTCTGTACGACCATCATAGAATCAGGGCTGGACATACCCTCGACCAACACCATCATAATCAATGAGGTGGACCGATTCGGGCTGTCGCAGATATACCAGCTCAGGGGTAGGGTCGGCCGGTCATCTGAGAACGCCTATGCCTACCTCCTTCTCTCAAAGGGATCCAGGATGACCCGGGAGGCGGAAAAAAGGCTCAAGGCCCTAATGGATTTTTCCCATCTGGGTGCGGGAATTCATCTGGCGATGCATGATCTCAAGATACGGGGCGGCGGAAACATCCTGGGATTCAGCCAATCCGGTCACATAGC
The DNA here is from genome assembly GCA_964526655.1 of uncultured Desulfobacteraceae bacterium. Taxonomy (GTDB): domain Bacteria; phylum Desulfobacterota; class DSM-4660; order Desulfatiglandales; family HGW-15; genus CAZGIZ01. The sequence goes on from CAZGIZ010000048.1 coordinate 4,489, forward strand.
GGCAATTGGTTACGAGCTGTACCTGAAGCTTATTGAACAGGCCGTGGCGGAATTAAAGGGTGAAGAATGGCATGAGGCCATTAACCCGGAGATTAACGTGGATATCCCGGCATACCTGCCCGAGGAATATGTATCCGACATCGACGTTCGCCTGAATCTTTACAGGAGGCTGTCCGGCCTCAGCGAAGAGGAGGACCTGAGGGCTATGGCGGAGGAGATGACGGACCGGTTCGGCCCCCCGCCCCAGGAGGTCTCAAATCTCCTCAGGGTAATGGAGGTCAGATTGGAGATGAAAAAAAAGGGAATAATCCGGCTGGACGTTGGGGGGGAAAATCTGGTGTTTACATTTTCCACAAATACAAAGGTCAGGCCGGATAGAATGATTGAGATATTAAAGAGGCGTAAATACAGGTTTCAGTTCCTCTCCGAGGCCAAGCTGAAGATAGGTCTGGGCGGGAAACCGGCTGTCCAGGCCCTTTATGAGGCTGAAAACGTCGTTAAAGAGATTGATCTTTCCTGATCAGGCTGAAATATCCTGTCATCTCTAACTTGGAAAATTCTTCTTGCAATTTCCTGATTACCTGTTAGTCTATAAAATTCAGATAGTTCCAAGTTTCAAGGGCTTTGCCATTTCAACATAAGATGGCAGGCCGCTGGAAAAGGCGTTATTCATAATGAAAAGATCATTCTACCTGCTCACAATATTTGTTTTCTTGTTTTCGGCCTGCCACTTGTTTGAGAGAGCGGAAGACAGAGTCGTTATTACCGTAGGCAGCAGGGGCATAACAGAGGATGAGCTGAAGAAAGCGATACAGCAAATCATCTTTGAAATGGAGATTAGCGACCGGGAGGCCAAAGAAGGCATTGAAACGATAGTCAATAAGGTCATAGAAAGGGCCATGATTATGGAATACGGAAAGGAGGAGGGGATAGGAATCTCGGACGATGAACTCGAATCAGCCGTTAAGGATATCAAGAGAGATTACCCTGAAGACGTCTTCAAGGAGATGCTCCTCCGGAGATACATAGACATTGAGGAATGGAAGGAAGGCCTTAGAGAGGAGCTGTTGATCAAAAAAATCGTAACAAAGGTCACTGCCGGCATCTCACCTGTAACCTTTGATGAGACCAAAGAATATTTTAACACACACCGGGATGAGTTCAGGAGACCCGCGATGGTGCAACTGAGGCAGATAGTGGTTCCTACCAGGGAGGAGGCCCTGAAGATCCTCCAGCGCCTTAAAGAAGGGGAAGAGATGGGGGAACTGGCCGGAAAATATTCCATTACACCGGAGGCCAAGGATGGCGGGATACTTGGCTGGATAGATAGAGGCCAGTTAGAGGAATCCATGGAGAGCGCCATCTTTTCCCTCCGGGTGGGTGAGATCAGTGATATTTTTAAATCACCTTACGGTTATCATATCTTCGAGGTCATATCAGCGCGCGACGCGGGATTGCAGGACCTGCCAGAGGCCATGGCAGAGATCGAGTCAAGACTTATGCTTCAGAAAAAGGAATCTTTTTACAGGGAATGGATAAAGGAGTTAAGAGACCGCTATCCAGTCAAGATAAAACAGGAGATCAATGAAGATTGGATTATGGAAGGATAAAACCATGAGATGGATACCCGCATTCTTTTTTTCTGTTATCTTCATTATCGGCCTTTTTTATAATGTCCATGCCGAGACCGATAACAGGGTGGTGGCCTATGTCAATGACGACATCATCACCCTTTATGAGCTGAATAAAAAGATGGAGGAGATGACCGGCCTGACCTGCGATGCCATGAAGGCCCGGAACGAAGAGATGTACCTCGAGACGCGAAGGGAAATTCTGGATTTTCTCATTAATGAGAGGATTACTCAGAAGAAGATTCAGGAACTGGGAATCGAGGTGACGCAGGATCAGATCGACCAGGCTATCGAGGACATAAAAAGATCGAACCGGTTGACCCAGGAGGACCTTATAGAAGGACTCAAAAGAGAGGGCATTTCCTATGAAAAGTATCGTGAAAACATTAAAAACCAGCTTCAGCGCGCAAGACTTATTAATTATGAAGTCAAATCAAAGATCATTATACGCGAAGAACAGATATTAGAATACTACCAGGAGCATCTGAAAGATTACAGCCGGGAGGAGAGTATTCATATCGCAAGTATCTTTTTTATGAGAAAGAATCCGAATGACGATAAGGAATCCGAAGAATTGATGAAAAGTGGTGAGGCCGCTTTGGCGAGGCTTAGGAATGGTGAAGATTTCGGTAAGGTGGCAAGGGAATTGTCCGAGGGCCCCGGCGCCCAGGATGGTGGTGATCTCGGCAGTTTTAAGACCTCGAATATTGATCAGGGGCTTTTAAAGGTGATTGAAGCCTTGCCCGACGGGGGGGTAAGCGATCTGATAAAAAGGTACAACGGCATACAGATCATCAAGCTGATCAAAAGGGAAAAAGCGGGAATACGTCCCTTTGCGGAGGTAAAGGAGGCCATATACAGAAAATTATATGAAGAGGAAGTGAACAGAAGGTATGGATTGTGGCTTAAGGATCTTAGGGAGAAGACATTTACGAAGATAATCTTTTAAAGGATTTTAGGGAAAAAAAGAAGAAATGGAAAAGGATAAAGAGACAGGTGTAGGCGACCTATTAAGGGCTGAGAGGGAAAAGAAAGGCCTCACCCGGGAGCAGGTAGCCATGACCACCAGGCTCAGGAAACATTTTATCGAGGCATTGGAGAACGAGGAATGGGAAAACCTGCCTTCCCCGGTCTTTATCAGGGGCTTTATAAGGTCCTACGCCCGTGCCGTCGGTTTTGACGGAAAAGAGGCTGTCAGTCTATACAACAGGATCGCCCCGGTTAAGGAAGGAATACCCAAGCCTCTTGCAGGGCCCAGGGAGCCCAAGAGAAGGGCGGTCTTCATTCTTATACCCATCCTCCTGATATTTCTCATTGTGATCTATCTGTGGAAGGGCCAGGAAACTCCCCTTCCCGAGGAGAGTGTAATCCCCCCAGCGGTTCAGGAGAAAGATGTGGGGGAAGTGAAGCCCCCACCCGCGGAAAAACAGGAGACGACCCCTGTGGAGCCGGAAAAGATCGCCCCACCGGAATCGAATGACGAACCCGTAAATCCGCCCCCTGAGAGCGTCATTCCTGCGGCCCCTGAGGAGGAGACGATGCCGGCTCCCCCGGTGGAGACGGCTCAACCTGTCAATGATCTGGTCCTCAAGGGGATCGTGAATATGAGGACCTGGATCAAGATATATGTGGATGATAATCCCCCCCTGGAGTATATCTTCCAGCCCGGCAGCAGACCCCAATGGACCGCAAAAAAGGGATTTGATGTCCTGGTGGGTAATGCGGCGGGGATAGAATTTGAATTCAACGGAAAAAGGATAAAAGATCTGGGGGACCTGGGCAAGGTAGTCAGGGTAAGGTTTCCCGAGGATTTTGAATCGGAATTGTATGAGGACTGATTTGAAAAATATCTTTGACATCTTGGAGGAGAGGGGTTTTGTCGAGCAGGTTACGGACAGGGAACTGCTCCTCACCCTTCTTAATGAACCAGCCACTTGCTACATCGGTTTTGACCCCACTGCCAGCAGCCTTCATGTGGGCAGCCTTTTGCCGATTATGTCTCTGGCCCACATGCAGAGGGCCGGGCACAGGCCTATTGCCGTTGTGGGGGGGGGCACGGCGCTTGTGGGGGATCCCAGCGGCAAGACGGAAATGCGTAATATTATGACGAGGGAAGAGATTAATAAAAACGCGGAAGGGATCAAAAGGCAGTTATCAAGGTTTATCGATTTCAGCGACGGAAAGGCCATTATGGTGAATAACGCCGATTGGCTCGTTCCTCTCAATTATATCGATTTTTTGAGGGACATCGGCAGGCATTTCAGCGTCAACAGGATGCTCTCGGCGGAGAGCTACAGGGCCAGGTTGAAGACAGGCCTCAGCTTCATAGAGTTCAATTACATGCTGCTTCAGGCCTATGACTTCCGGCACCTTGCAAGACATTTCGAATGCAGACTCCAGATGGGAGGCAATGATCAATGGGGGAACATTCTGGCCGGTGTGGACCTGACAAGGCGAATGGACGGCGAAGTTATACACGGGCTCACCTTTCCCCTTATTACGACTTCATCCGGCATCAAGATGGGCAAGACCCACAAGGGTACTGTGTGGCTCGATCCGGAACTGACATCTCCCTATGATTATTACCAGTACTGGATAAACCAGGAAGACGGGGACGTGGAGCGTTTCCTGTCCCTTTTTACATTTCTTCCCATGGAAGAGGTTAAGAGACTGGGTGCACTCGATGGTGCCGACCTCAGACACGCCAAGGAAGTGCTGGCCTTTGAGGCAACCAAGCTGTGCCATGGTCAAGGGGAAGCTGAAAAGGCCAGGGCGGCTGCCAGGCAACTGTTCGGGGGCGATAGATCCGAGGTGTCCGAATCAGTGCCTGGTTTTAACCTGGACTTAAGAGAAGTGGATAAGGGAATCCCGGCATATATCCTGTTTGAAAAGGCCGGCCTCTGCGGGACCAGATCCGAGGCACGCCGTCTGATCTCCCAGGGTGGGGGATATATCAACGGGAGAAAGGTTGAGGCCTTTGACCAGGTCATTGGATTGAGTGATATCATCGAGGACTCCCTATTATTGAGGGCCGGGAAAAAGAGATATATCAGAGTCACCATTCAGTAATTCTCGCAGGATTGCCCTGGTTTCTTACACATCGAAAGGCACTGGTCCCGGCGTTTCTCAAGGCAAATAGTCCAGTTTATCCCGAACGGCGATTGGTTATTGCCGCAACATATTGTTATCCCTAAAAAAAAGAGATACAGGGCCCGGTTTGTTTCGCTTAATTTTTAAATCATGGTATAATGCACGGCACAGGTTCAGTACGGGCCCTAAAAATCATTCACCATGAAAACACGGTTAGGCCACTTTGACTATGGGCAAAGCAAAAAAAAATCTCTCTGATAATAACAGTGCTATAGAGGATAGACAGGAATCAGAGTCTTTCACCGATCTTGATCTCAGACCCGTGGTCCAGAGCAGTGACAGGGCCATTGTCCCCTATGATCCGCTTCAATTATATCTCCTTGAAATCAAGAGTTTTTCCCTTTTGACCAAGGAAGAAGAGGTTGAGCTGGCCATCAGGGTGAGAGAACACAACGATCAGGAGGCTGCCTACAGGCTCGTCACTTCCAATTTGAGACTCGTTGTCAAGATTGCCATGGACTTTCATCGCTACTGGACAAAGAGCCTCCTGGATCTTATCCAGGAGGGAAATGTGGGTCTCCTGCAGGCGGTGAAGAAGTTCGATCCCTATCGAGGCATAAAGTTCTCTTACTACTCTTCCTTCTGGATCAAGGCCTATATGTTGAAATTCATCATGGAGAACTGGAAGCTGGTCAAGATAGGCACCACTCAGACCCAGCGGAAACTCTTTTTTAACCTGGCCAAGGAAAGGGATAAGCTTATATCCCAGGGGTTTTCACCGGAACCCAAGATGCTGGCTGAACGGCTGGATGTGCGTGAAGAGGATATCGAAGAGATGACGCAGCGCCTTGGGGGAGGCGAGATCTCTTTAAGCGCACCTGTCGGTGATGACGGAAAAGAGGTCTATGGTTCATTCCTGCCTGACCAGGCAATGTATATCGATGAACAGATCTCAGAGGCCGAAGGCAGGTCGATTCTCCTCAAAAAACTTGAAGAATACAGGGGGAAGCTTTCTGAAAAGGATCTGGATATTTTTGACAACCGCATAATGTCGGAGAATCCCATGACCCTCCAGGAATTAGGGGATAAATACAAGATTTCCCGGGAAAGGGTCAGACAGATACAGGTTAGGATAGTCAATAATATAAAAAAATGGCTCATGGAAGAGATCCCCGATTTTGAGGAGGAATTCTCGGACTTCATAAAATAAAAACCTTTAAGTGGTAAATAATGACAGATAGTTCAAAAAATAAAACGATATCGTATTGTTATAAATTATTGGCCATTTTCGGCCTCATCCTCCTCCTGGGAATGAACCTCTCCTGCGCCGGGTTGGCGCAGGAACAGCGAGCAAAGGAGCCTGTGATAATGGGGCCAGAGAGCGACGCCCCCGGGTTAAAGGAGGATACTCGCCAGACCGTGTATTCAAATCTCATTATGGCGTCCCTTGATGCGGCCAGGGGCAATTACGAAAAGGCCAGGGATTATCTATTGATCGCCGTTGAAAATGATCCCGGGGCCATCTACCTCAATAAAAAAATGGCGGTTCTCCTTCAAAGACTGAAGGATACCTCAGGGGCCATAGGATACGCGAAGAAGTGTGTTGTAATTGACCCCCAGGACATTGGATCGCATCTGCTCCTGGCGGAGTTGTACTCCATCTCAGGGGATTCGGAATCTGAAGAAAAGGAGTATGAAAAGATACTTGAAATAGATCCCGAACAACAGAGGGTGAGGCTTATCCTCACGACTTTCCTCATCAGGAACAGCCGCTTTCCCGAGGCCATGAAACATCTCGACAAACTGATTGAGCAGGACCCGAATCTGGTCATTGCCTACTATTATCGCGGTAGGATTTATCTGGAATCAGGCAACCAGGAGGAGGCGGAGAGGGAATACCTCCACGCCCTTGAGTTAAACGAGAGTATGGAGCCGGTTCTTTTTGATCTGGCAAGTCTGTACCAGATGCAAAAGAGGTTCAAGGAATCTGCAGAGGTCTATGAAAAGTTATTAAGTTTTTATCCCTCCAACAGGTCGGCAAAAGAGAGGCTCATCGGCATATACAGTAAGCTCGGCCAGGAGGCGGATGTAAAGAGGCTGATCGATGATATCGAGAGGGAGTCAAAACCGGGTGACCCGGGACGCCAGGCCCTGGGACTCTTCTATCTCCAGCAGGGAAGGCTCGAGGAATCGATCAGCGAACTTGAGCTTATAGTCTCCGCCTGGCCGGAAGATTACAAGTCAAGATATTATCTGGCCCTCGCATACCAGGAAAACGGGCTACCGGAAAAGGCCCTTGAACACTTCAGGAAGATAAAGGAGGGAACCGAATATTATATCAACTCCCAGATACATATAGCCTATATCCTGAATGATATGGGGAAATATGATGAGGCCGTCGATGTCCTTAACAGGGCCATTGAGATCGAAGGAGACAAGGTGGATCTCTACCTGATCCTTGCCAGTATCCTTGAGACAAAAAAGGAGTATAATAAGGCGATAGAGGTGATTAAAAAGGGACTGGAATACGATGAAAAAAACATAGACCTCCTGTTCCGCCTGGGCGTTGTCCTGGATAAATCAGGGGATAAAGAGGATTCCATCCTCCAGATGAGAAGGATACTGACAATCGATCCCAATCACGCAGATTCACTCAACTATATAGGCTACACATATGCAGAGAAGGGAATAAAACTGGATGAGGCCATGGACCTGATCCAGAAGGCCCTGAAGATTAAACCGAACAGCGGTTATATCATCGACAGCCTCGGATGGGTTTACTATCAGAAGGGGTTATACGACGAGGCGCTGGATTCTCTTGAAAAGGCATTCTCCCTCCTTTCGGATGATCCGACCATTGCCGAGCATCTCGGGGATGTCTATCTGAAAAAGAATCTCTATCAGAAATCATTAGAGATGTATCAAAAGGCCATGGCCCTGGATCACCTTAATTCCGGGAAAATCCTTGAGAAGATAGAAAATCTGAAAAAAATGATGGAATGAAAAACCGGGCTTACCTCCTCGCGTCCCTCCAGATTACGGCTGTCCTGATTTTCGTGGGGTGCGCCGCGATTCAACGTCCTGTCAAAGGGCCGCCCCTGAGCATTGATAAGGCCTCAGAGGTCATATCAGGCATCCAGGATCAGTGCAACAGGGTATTATCATTCTATTCTTCGGGCACCATTTCAGTGAGAGACTGGAAATGGGAATCGGAAGCCGACACCCTCATAGCAGGGGTCAGGGATCCCCTGAAGATCAAGATCGAGATCACCCATGCCTGGGGTGCGCCAGTTTTCCATATCCTGATCGACCGTGACAGGCTTGAAGTGCTGTCATTCGAAGAAAAGAAGCTATACTTAGGGGGCTTTACGCCAGAGGGGCTGTCAAGATTTTTTCCCGGGGGACTTTTTGACAGGGATCTGATCTGGGCAATTCTAAGGGGATATCCTATTATTATGGGGCACGAGGGTATCGAATCGCCGGGGGCGAACAGGGTCAGCCTGTCGAACCAGAGGGGCGACAAGATTGAAATAATCGATCTCTACCCCGTGAGCCTCCAGCCCAAGCGGATCTCTTTTCCCCGGAAGAATCTGGATCTCGCCTTCAGCGGGTTCAGGGAGAATGACGGGATCCAATACGCCGGGGAAGTGAAAGTCAGCAGTATTAAAGGGGGAAGATACCTGGTCCTCACAAATGAGAAGATGGTATTCAACAGGAGCATCCCTGATCAGATCTTCACCATCCAGAGGGTGCCGGGGTTTGAGACTGTGCATCTGGATGGACTGCCTGATGACAGTAATAAATAGGGTTTTTGCTGTCTTTATGAAGACGCTACCCGCCGATTGTTGACATCTGCCGGGCGCAGTTGCGCAGTCCCTGTCTTGTAAGGTTGTGGCTCTCCGGCTTGTCCATGATGGCCTTCTCTATCAGGCCCATGAGCGCGGCATCGCCGTCTCCCTTCCTCAGCGACGCCTTTATATCAATTTCCTTGTCCGAGAACAGGCAACTCCTCAGGTGCCCGTCGGCCGTAAGGCGCAACCGGTTGCAGATGCTGCAAAAATGGTTGCTCAAGGCCCCGATAAGGCCGATCTCTCCCCTGGCCCCATCAAGGACGTATCTCTGTGCGGGTCCGTCGAGTGAGCTCCGTTTGAGAATAGGCGTCATGTTGCCGATTGTGCTGATACGGTCATGGATCTCCAATATGGGTATAAAGCTCTCGACGCTCCATCTGTTGTGGCCTCCAACCGGCATCTTTTCTATAAAACGTATATGGTAGGGCTTCTCCATGGTAAGACGGGCGAAATCCAGGATTTCATCGTCATTGACGCCCCTCATGGCCACCACGTTGATCTTAATGGGGTCGAAGCCCAGGCGCTCGGCTTCCTGGATCCCGTTCCATACTTTTTCAAATGAGTCGCGTCCGGTGATCCTGAAAAATCTTTCCGGCTTCAGTGAGTCAAGGCTGATATTTATCCGCCGTACCCCACAGTCCCTTATTCCAGCGGCAAAGTCCTTCAGAAGTACCCCGTTAGTGGTCAAGGTGATCTCTTTTAATCTATCTATCTCTCTCAGGCTCTTGAGAAATTTCAAGAAGCCCTTACGCACCAGGGGCTCTCCGCCTGTCAATCTCACCTTTCGAATCCCCTTCTCCACGCAGAGCCTGACCAGATGAAGTATCTCCTCATATCTGAGTATCTCTTCATGCGAGAGAAAATCAATTCCATCCTCCGGCATGCAATAGACGCATCTCAGGTTGCAGCGATCTGTTATGGAAAGGCGCAGGTAATTGATCACGCGATTATTATTGTCAACAAGCCTCTTCTTGTTATTTTTCTCCATATAAAAATCCCCTATGAAGGGGACCTCCCATTACTTAGTGTCCATCCAGAAACAGATAATTTCTGGATGGAGCTTTCAGCGGTCAGCGATCAGCGGTTAGCCAAAACTTTGTTTTTAATGTCTTTTGCTGATAGCTGAATGCTGATGGCTGACAGCGCGAATCCAAAAACGATAGTTTATGGATGAGCACTACTTAATAATATAAATCTTTGTCAGGCCTTTTCAATGAAGTTGCCCCCTGCATATTTGGGATCAGAGGGTAAACAGGGCCTTTTGTCCGTCATCAGGCGGGATCGAATCTATCTTCTCTCCATGGGAGGGGATACTGTCCTTCAGGAGATAGCGGTCAAACATCCTGTTGTAATCCGTCCAGGCCCCTTCTTGAAGGTCCTTCTCCATGTAACGGCCCAGTCCGTTCATCTTGGCATCCAGGTCATCGATGAGATGGAGGGCGAAGGCCTCTAAAAACTTGGGCCTCTTGGGCGAACCGAATTCATACTGGCCGTGGTGGCTGAGTATAAGGTGCTTGAGCCTGAGGGCCTTTTCAACCGGAAAGTCCTTTAACTTTTTGAGCTTCTCATCCACCATCTCGACTCCCATGGTCAGGTGGCCGATGAGCCTCCCCTCATCCGTGTAATCTATCGATCTGTTAAATTTCAATTCCCTTATCTTGCCTATGTCATGAAGAAATGCCCCGGTCACCAGGAGGTCCCTGTCAAGCTTCGGATACTGCGCGGCCACTCCACAGGACATTTTGCAGACCGAGAGGGTATGTTCAAGGAGGCCGCCGATATAGTTATGGTGAAAGTTTTTGGCCGCGGGTGCGTTTTTAAAGAGTTCAAGAAAAGGCCGGTCAGAAAGAAACCTGTCAGAGAGGGCCTTAAGATCCCTGTCTCCCGTTTCATTTATTATGGCCCTAAGGGAGGCCATCATCTCATTAATATCCCCAGGGGCGGACTCCAGAAAGATCGCAGGGTCTTCTTCAGGGTCGGGCAGTCTTGTTATGTCAGAGAGGATGAGCTGAATCTGGTTCCTGTAAGAGCTCGCGTGTCCCTCCACCTGTAGTATATCCCCTTCTTTAAAAAGGGACGAGAGTTCAACTGCCCTTTCCCACACCCTTGCCTCCATATCACCGGTCCTGTCGGACAGGGTGACGCTCAAAAAGGGATCTCCCTTCTTGGTCTGTCCCATCTTTTTCACCTTGGCCAGGTATGTGCCACGGACCCGGTCATCCTCCTGGATATCCCTTATCCATTTGCGGGTTTCGGTGTTTACGGGGGTTCTTTCGCTGTCAGTCATCAAAACTCCCTTGAGGGCCCTTGTCGCTCGAGAGCGTCGAGGCGCGTTCCATGATCTTCTCTTCCGTCCAATCCGCGGGGTCGTCGATCCTTTTTGCCTTTGGCGCCAGCGAAAAGGAGCCCGCGCTCAAAAGGGCTTCAATGGCGAGGGGGGCCGTATCGCCGGCATTGAATACCTTCGTCAGGAGGTCGTAAACGAAATCCTCCACACCCTTTACCATCCTCTCGCGGATCTCTCTTGACTGACCCAACATCTTGTTCTCAAAGGGGAGATTGAGTTTCTTGTAATTCCCGCCCTTTATGTCCTTTGATTTCGCGTAAGCGACCATCTCGTTCCACAAGGGCTCCGAAACTCCTCTATCCTGGAGCTTTACAAATTCACCCTTTTCATCCAGAAAGGCGTTTCCATATTCATTTACCTTTACGCCCCAGGAGATCATCTGGAGGGCGGTTGCCACGTTTGCCTTTGTTGTGGCGGTTTTTTCGGCTATCATGCGTAACCTGTCGGAGTTGTTCCCGGAGGTCCCGTGCTGGGCCCCTGAAATCCCGTACGGGGAAAGGGCTTCATGGATCTCCCTGGTCAGGTCCACCTGTATGCCCTGGTCGCTGGCCTCTATGCCGTGGGTGGTCCCGTTGTTTAGGGCTATCCAGTCGGGAAAGATCTCATGCGCGTTCAGTCCCCTGATAAGAAACAAGGCCTCTTCCTTTGTAGAAAGGCCCTCTTTCCCCTTTATCTCGCCGACCTCGGTCTCGTAGCCCGCCCATTCGGGTATGTAGGGGTAGAGCTCGATATTGGCAAGGAGATTGAGGTCGTCCGGGAGGTGGGAGGCGTCAATGGCGATCGAGGTTACCCCGGCATCGAAAAGGCTCGGGATTTCGGTCTTGGCAGCTTCGATATCCTTATCACCCTTGATGCCGTAATGATCGGCATGGATGGCAACCGGGATCGTCAAAGCCAGTTCGTTGCAGACCGTATCCGCATGCATTGCTATATTCCATAAATTGACTGCACAGTAGGCGCCGGCGCCGCCTTCCGATTTGGCTATCTCGATAATAACCGCCGCATTGGCCCTCTGGGCCGCGCGCAGGGCGCCCCTGATCACAAAATGATTCCTCCCGTTGGCGGCTATGGTCATTGCCTTTCCCTTTGCCCGCAGGGCACGGTCGATCACCTTCCCGCTCACAAGCAAGGCCCTTGAATGGGGAAAGAGCCTCTTCACATTGGGCGGCCGGCCGACCTCAAGGGCCTTTTCATAATCCTTTGTGGAAAATCCTTTCTGCCCGGTCATATCATTCCTCCATGATAATGGTTGTTCTGTAAAAATCCAAAGGGCCAAGGCCCTTTTGTCCAAAAGACTCTGACTCCTGCACATCGGAATCTTCTACCATGCTGTACTATTTTTGCGGCTCTATAATAACCTTTATGCATTCGTGCTCCAGGGGATTGGCAACGGCCTTGAATCCCCTGCCCCCTTCATGGAGGGGGATCTTCATGGTGACAAGCCTCTCCAGGGGCAAAGAGCCTGACCTGATAAGGCTGAGGGCCGCAACGCAGTCCGCGGGGCTCCCGGCGTAACTGCTTGCCAGCGTGATTTCCGTCCTCCAGAAGAGATCGTTATATCTCCCTGGAATAATCGCGTCCTCGGAGGCCCCCGTAAAGAGGATGACCGTACCGCCCCTTTCAACGGCCTTGAGGGCAAGGGGCATGAACCCCTCGTAACAGAGTATCACGAGGTCTGCCAGGTATCCGCCGTTGGCCTCCCGAAGGGAGTCCGTCAACCCGTCATCGGCCTCAAATACAAGATGGGCGCCCATCTCCTTTGCCATCTTCCTTCGGAAGGGTATGTTATCCGCTGCCATAATCAGGCCCGCTCCCATGATCCGGGCGAGGCAGATGTGGATCAACCCGGCTATGCCGTTTCCGAGCACGAGCACCGACCGGCCCGGATTGAGCCCGGCCTTTTTCTGGCCCCTCAGGACACAGGCAAGGGGTTCCATGAAGGAGGCATCCTGAAAAGGGACACCCTCGGGGATGGGAAAGAGGCCCCGGTCCACATTGATGGCCGGAATCCTGATGTATTCCGCAAAGCCCCCGGGATAAAAGTGTGTGCCCCTTAAAAGGGTCTCACACACAGTGTGACTGCCTTTGAGGCAGTAATGGCAGGTGTTGCACGGGACGTGATGTGTTGCCGCCACCCTGTCACCCGGTTTAAAGGATTCTACACCCTCTCCGACCTCAACGACTTCTCCCGCGACCTCGTGCCCGAGGACCAGCGGCACCTTATCACGCCTGTACCACTCCATTACATCGCTGCCGCATATTCCGCTGGCGATCACCCTCATCAAGACCTCTCCAGGTCCGATAGAGGGGACGGGCATAGCTTCCAGGCGCACATCACTGTTGCTGTAATACATGAGAACGCGCATGTCTTTTTTAGTACTCATGGTCAAAGTAAATAGGGTATATCTGATGATAAGGTTTAAGGTCTAAGGTGTACGGTCCAAGGTCTGAGGTTAAAGGTTTTAAGTTTTTTGGTTTCATTTTCGTTTTTCCATAAACCTTATACCATATACCTTACACCTTTTTTCTCGGCCACCCCCATGAAGAGAAACACAGGACCTCCCTTTATAGCACGAAACAAGGTCATGTCATCCGATCAGGACCCTTCATTTATTGTTGTATTAAAAAGGTCCTGCGCCTGCCTGGGGGTCGCGTTGTCGTGAATCACCGAGTTAAGGGCCCTCATCATTGCCAGGGGGTGGGGATTCTGCCACACATTCCTGCCCAGGTTGACGCCTATGGCCCCCTTTTGTATTCCGTCGTGCACGAATTCAAAGACCTCGAGTTCTGTTTCGCATTTGGGACCTCCGGCAATAACCACGGGGACGGGACACCCGTTGGTCACCTTGTCAAAGCCGTCCGAGCAGTAATAGGTCTTCACTATCTTGGCGCCCAGCTCGGCCGCGATCCTGCATGCGAGCGAGAGATAGCGGGCCGTTCTCTTCGTAAGCTCCTTGCCTACGGCGGTCACGGCCATCACGGGGATTCCGTAGTCCTCGCAGTCGTTGATAAGCAGGGAAAGGCTTTCCAGGGTCTCTTTTTCGTAATCGGAACCCACAAATATGGAGATACCCACGGCAGCAGCGTTCAGCCGGATTATCTCCTCAATAGATGTGGTTACAATTTCGTTGGCTAAGTCCTTGCCGATAACGCTTGTTCCGCCGGAGACCCTGAGGATTATGGGGGTGTTCAGGTCCGGATCTATGGCCGATCTGAGGACGCCCCTTGTCACAAACAGGCCGTCGGCATAGGGGATAAGCTCTTTTATGGTCTCACCGGGCCTCTCAAGACACCTCGTGGGACCCTGGAAATAGCCGTGATCGATGGGCAAAAACTGGCAGCGCCCGTCCGGTTTGATCAGCCTTGAAAGGCGGTTCCTCATGCCCCAGTCGAGGTTTTCAGCTCCTTTTAAGGGTTTCCCCTTTGCCGTTCTTTTTTCCGAGGGCATCTCCGACAGCCCCCTTGCCTCCAGGATTCCTTCCGCGTCCGGCATTTTCACACCTCCATAATTGTGCCTTTACAAAATAACAGCGCAGATCTAATATCATAAGTAACTATTTTTAGACGACTCTATTCTTGCTGTCAAGGATCATATGCGATATGGATGAGAGGAAATTCGAGCAGGGATTCGCAAATTTTCACAGGGGACTGAATCGCGTTCTCAGGGAGAGGGACGTAAAGAGCTTCAAGGCACACGTGGCGAAATATCCCGCCCAGGCAGGCAGGCTTTCCCACTGCCTCGGTCTCAGCGACGAGCTCGCGGAAGTGGAGATGTTCAAGGCCATCCTGCTCCGGTCCGCCTTGAGGGATTTTCACCGTGAGGCCCGGGAGAGGCTCATTGAGAGGGGAATTGAGCCCCCAATCCCAAAGGGTAGTGGAAAGAGGGTGCAAAAAGGTAAAAGAGATTTTAAAAAGAGGAGGAATTCTGGGCAATGAGGGAAAAGGATATTCCCCCCTGTATGATCTACATAGACAAGGAAGGAAGATGGTTCCATAAAGGCGCTGAAATGATCCACAGGGAGATTATCCGTTCTTTTTACCAGAACATGGAACTGGATAGCCAGGGAAGATACATTATAAACTGGCAGGGTGAACGCTGTTACGTGGATGTTGAAGAGACGCCCTTTATAGTCAAAAGGGTCGCAGGGCAGGACTCCGGACGGGCCGGGGTTTCGCGGGTCATCCTGTATCTGAGCGACGACGAAAAAGAGGACCTCGTTCCGGAGACTCTAAGTTTTGGTGAGGACAATGTACCCTACTGCAGGGTGAAGGGAGGGATATTCCCCGCGCGTTTCAGCAGAGCCGCCTATTACCAGTTGGCCGAATTTATCAAGGAGGAGGAGGGTGGCTATTATCTTTCGCTCAACGAAAAAAAATATCGCATATATTATGCTTAGGACAACAAGCAACGAACACTACCAGGGTTTGATAAGTCCTTAGTATTCCGGAAGGGATTAAATATTGGCCCCTATTGAAAGTCCTTAAATGGTGTTCGATCTATATCCGCCTTCTCCTTCAGCCTCTCAAGCCAGCTCTGAAAAATATCCTGCTGTTTTGTCCTGATGAGGGCGACTTTGTATTTATCTTTTTCTTCAAGGAATTTTTTCTTATCAATCCCCATTTCCCCTTCCCACCTGATGACAAAGGCCCCTTTATCGTTTTCAAGGACTTTATCACAGTACGTGTTGTCCTTGCTCAGTTTGAATGCGGCTTCATGCAGCCCAGGCAGTACCCCGATTTTCGGCGGGGGTTCCATCCTCGTGAAATAGTCCGTTGTCTCTGTCTTCATGTTTTTCTCTTTGGCGAGCTTATTCCAGTCGCTCCCTCCCATGAGTCCGGCCAGATATTTCTCCGCGGCCGATTTGGCATCCAGTTTCGCGAGATATTCCAAATAATCACCTTTCACCCGCTCGGAGACCTCGTCGATTTTTGGAAGGTAGGAGGGCTTTTTATCCAGGATCTGGACTATGTAATATTTGTTTTCCACCTCGATCAATTCGCTGATGTCTCTTATGCCCAGGGAGAATATGGATTCCCGGAGTTTTGAGTCGCCTTCGATTCCTGGCACGGGTTCATCCTGGGAGAAATAGCCTGTAGTATTGACTGGAACATTTTGCTGCCCTGCATACTTAATTAGGTCCGCATCATAGGGGAGCTGGTCCATGAGGGACAGGGCCTTCTCATTGGCCATGTCCATGCTCTGGTTGCCGATCAGGATATCCCTTATCTGTCCCCTGACCTCTTCAAGACTCTTTGTCCTCCCCTCCTTGATATCCTCCACCTTTATTATGTGATATCCAAAGGATGTCCTTACCAGATCGCTGATCTGGCCCTTCTTCATTTTAAAGGCCGCTTCTTCAAAGGGCTTTACCATCTGGCTCCTGGAAAAGTAACCGAGGTCACCTCCTTCATCCCTTGTAGGCCCTTCGGAATATTTCTTGGCAAGCTCGGCAAAGTCCTGGCCGCTGCGGGCCTTCTCGAGCACCGATAAGGCCTTCTCCTTTATTTTTTCCTCTTCTTCCTTAGAGGCACCTTCCGGGACTTTGAAAAGGATATGTCTGGCCCTCACCTGCTTCTTTACCCTGAACATATCCATGTTATCTTCGTAGAATAACTTTATATCCTCGTCGTCAAGCTTTACCTGATCCCTGAATGCCGCCGGATCGATTGTAATATAGGCTATCTTAACCTTTTCCGGGATACGATACTCCTCCTTGTGCTCCTCAAAATATTTCACCATCGAAGCCTGCTCTATCTTTATTGAATCCTTAAAGGCCTCGGGCGAAAAGAGGACAAACCCAATCTTCACCTTTTCATTCAGGAAGGTATATTGATCCAGGACCTCCTGATCGCTCACCAGCAAAAAGGTCAGGAGAAACTGGCTCAGCTTCCGTTGGAGGAGGTCATTGGCGATAGTAGCCTCAAAATCCTCCGGTTTCATTTGATTGTTGGCAAGGAGCGTCCTGTATCTGTTTTCATCAAATCGACCCCTGAACTGAAATGCCGGATAGGCCATGATCTCATCCTGTATCTCCTTATCCGTTATGTCCAGCCCTATCTTTCTCGCCTCCTGGCTGATGATCTTTTGGTCGATCAGGTCCTCAAGGGTCCTGTTCTTGAGATCAAAGACCTTGATGAGGTTGTCGCTCCAAATATTTTTATATTCCCTTTGAAGACTCGTAAGACGCTCCCTGTAGGCCTTCTGGTATTCCAGCCCGCTTATTACCTCTCCGTTTACAACGGCTACCTTGGCCCTTTCCCTGGAGGTGAAAGAGTAACCGAAATAAAAGATGAACACGAGGGCGATGATTCCTATAAGGAATTTGATTATCCAGGATTTGGCTTGTTTTCTCATCAGACTTAAAAGCATCCGGTTTTTCCTCCCAAGGTTCGCATATAAAATCCCCCTTTCAACAGCACAAAAAAGGAGGATGGGCTGGCTATCTGCCTCTATTTTTGATAAATGTCTTTAGCATGGCGGGCCAATCATGTCCATAATATTATTTTGATCCATTGATATCAGATTCAAAGGGTAGCCTATGGATGAGGAACTCAATGATAATAGAGAAATATCCAGTCTGTTGAGGGAATGGGAAGAGGACCCTAAAGGTCTCAAAAAGGCCTTCATGGAGCTGAAAGAGAAGCTTGAGTCAAAGGAAAAGACCAGGATAACCTTCAAATCACGTCCCGGAGTCAGCTATTCCCTGAGGGCGAGCCTTGTGGGAGGCGATCGGTCGGAAGAAAACATGTTCGCCCTCGTGGACATCATTGATGATGATCCGGAGGAGAGGTGGTTGTCCGTATGTTTTTATGACGGCACGATCACGGATGACGATGAGCTGGGCAACCTCATCCCGGAGGGGATACTTGGAGAAGACGGCTACTGCTTTGATCTGGACGGTAATGATGAATATATGATCTCCTATCTAAAAGACAGGATAGATGAGGCCCAAGAAAGGGTGATTTCAGTTCGCCGGCCTGAGGGAATCGAATGAAGCTCCCCGCAGCCCCGCAGAAACCGGCGGGATTTCCGCTTTGCTACAACAAGCTGCAGGGTATTCTGGCGAAGGCGAATAAAATAACCGTGCGGATCAGGGTACACGCCTCAGGTCACCTTTTGGATTTCCGGGGAGTCCGAGATAGTAATTGCCTTCCCCAGTCTTCCCCCGCTTTAGGCATCCCTCTCCATAGATGCGGCATTTTATTTCCAGTTCCCTACGGACCAGCCTGATCTGATCTCCATTCAGCCTGCCGCTCTCGAGGAGGTTGATCATGGCCCTTATCCTGAACCGGTCCATCCCCCTGCGGCTCGCGGATAACTGATCCGAAGCCCCTCCCTCCTTGACCAGGAGGCTCCTTTCGATCAGGTGAACGGGGTGCCTGCAACTGATCCTGAGCCATAGGTCGTAGTCTTCACAGACAGGAAGCTCTTCGTCAAAGAGGCCTACCTCATCAAACAGGTTTTTCCTCAGCATCACGGCGGAGGGACTGACAAGGCACAACTTCAGTGACGGCTCAAAGATGTCACCGGAAGGCTTGAGGTGCCTCTTCCTCGGATTCACACGCGTCCCGTTCCTTACCCATAATTCTTCAGTCTGGCAGGCAACGGCATCCGGGTTTTCTCTAAAGAAGCCGACCTGGGCCTCGAGCTTTTCAGGCATCCAGTAGTCGTCGGAGTCGAGGAATGCGATCAGGGGGGATTTGGACGCCTTTATGCCGCTGTTTCTTGCGGCGGAAACGCCCCTGTTTTCCGGATGAATGATGAGTCTGATCCTGTCCTGAAACGGATCCAGCAAGGTCCTGGTTTCATCGAAAGAGCCGTCGTCCACCACGATGATCTCGAAATCGGTGAAGGTCTGGCAAAGCACAGAAGATACCGCCCGGAGCACTTTCTCCCCCCTGTTGAAGGTTGGGATTATGACACTTACCTCGGTCATATGAGAATCTGCCAGATCAGCCCGAGGAGGCCGGCCAGAAAGAAATTCCCCTCAACAAGGGCCTCAAGCAAGGGGCCGGGATAGATTCGCCTGTTTTCGTAAATCGTGAGGCAAAGGGACAGGGTCAAAAAGGAGATCAGCAGAAACAGTGAAAAAGGGCTGATCAGGCCCAGGAAGGGAGCTATGATGAGCAGCAGGGCCGCTGAGACTATAAAACATTTAAGGAGCGTTAAGGTCCTCTTCTCTCCCAGGATAATGGGGAGCGTTTCCTTTCCGACGATCAGATCGCCCTGTACCTGTAACAGGTCAAAGAAGGCGGATCTGACATAGGCCATAAAGAAGACAACGAGAAAAGAGATCGTGGCCGCGGCCCAGTCCATGTGAAGGGGCCCTAAAAGGGGAAGCAGCGTAATAACCACGGCCCAGGCAAGGGCCTCGGAAAGGGTCTTTGAGCCGGGTACATCCTTTATTTTTGAATAGCGCCACAGGTGTCTCAGGCCGGTCGGGATAAGGGGGATGCTGTAAATGATGCCCAGCAGGCTCAGCCCCGCCACTACCAGGAAGACAGCAACTCCCAGGTAACAGGAGAGGGCAAGGGCGCCCGCAATGGATACGATGCTCGTCAGAATCAGAAAGAGTCTGTGCCTGCTATAGAAATTCGCCCTTTCCGGATCGTTGTAGGTGCTGGCTCCCTTATCCAGGAAACGATTCAAGAGATGCATGGCGTAGATATAAAGGAATGCAAGAAAGGGGTGAATAAAATCCGGTCTCCTGCCCGAGAGGACTGCGGAGGCGTAAGCGAGGGAAAAGGCGCCCAGGGCGGTCATGAAGTTACCCAGGAGCAGGAACTTGAAGATCTTTTTTATCCATCGGCCCATGAGGATTTCACCACGTCCCCGGACAGCCTCAATCTCTTTGACCACATTTTTAATCATCCAGTTGGGGGTTGAGGCCCCGGCAGTGACCCCTATCACCTCCATGGATGCGAGTTTCTCTTTGTCTAATTCCTTTTCTGTCTCAATATGAAAAGTGGGGATCCCCGTTGCCTCCGAGACCTGAACCAGACGACGTGTATTGCCGCTGTGATAGCCTCCCACCACAACGATGCCGTCCACGTGGCGGGCAAGGGACTTAACCTCCTCCTGCCGCTGGCAGGTGGCCTCACAGATGGTGTCAAAGACGAGGGCATCGGGATATCTTTCCTTTATGGCCTTTGAAATCTCTTGATATCGCTCCTTGTTCTGGGTGGTCTGGGCGACCAGGATTAATTTCCCTGTCTCCGGGAGGAGAGACACCTCTTCAGGGCTGCTGATCACCTTGGCTTTGTTGTTGCCGTAACCCATGAGCCCCACTACTTCGGAGTGATCCCTGTCTCCCACGATGACGGGAATATATCCCTTGTTGGCATGGTAACGAATAATGGACTGGACTTTTACCACCCTGGGGCAGGTGGCATCAATGATGTTAAGCGGGGATGATTTTAGCAGTTTCCGCTTGTCAGGGGGGATGCCGTGGGCCCTGATCAGAAGGGTCCCGCTCTCAATACCCGAGATGTCATCGACGGCCCTTACGTTTTTTGATTCCAGGAGCTCGATTACCTGCCGATTGTGGATGAGGGGCCCGTATGTAAAGAGCGGCCCTTTTTCTTTGTTGGCCGCTGCCAGGGCCATCTCCATGGCCCTGCGGACCCCCATGCAAAATCCCGCTGTTGTGGCAAGTCTGACCTTCAAATCCCTTTTCCTAAAAAAATTCCGTATATGCCTGAAAACACAATATGACCGGTTTCAGGGTTTTGTCTATTTATATTAACAATTATTATGGATTCAGTCCATAAATGCAACATGTCATGATGATTTCCGGCAGTAGACAGTTGAAACAGGGGAAATATGCATGATTAGAGTCAAAAATCCGGCGCTTTTCCATGAAATAGCGAAAGCCTCGCGGAACAGAGAGTATAACTAATTGATATTATAAAATAAACCTAAAGACAATATTTTGGCATGATTCCTGCTCAAGATATTGAAATACGACCCGGATACTTTCTAAAAAGATAAAGGTCTGTTGCTCCCCTCATGGAATGAAAGGCATGTAGATTAAAGATCATGGAACAAAGAATCCTGCATGAAGGAATTCCGGACCCATATTCGCTCAGGCTTCGCTTTTTTCTCATCCTGTTAGGAACACTGGTCTATGTAATAACCTTCACGTCAATGTTCCGATTCATCGGATACGCGATGTTTATTCTCATCTATATTTTCCCCATCGCTGCCGGTTGGTTCCTGGGAATGAAGGGAGGATTATTCTTTGGGTTCTTCATTTCCATTGTGACCATTTTTCAAGGATCTCTGGTAGGCACCACTACCCGGGATTCTATACCAATCATAATCATGACCAGCATTACCCTGATCCTGTTCGGCATGGGCCTCGGGAGATCGCGCGATCTGACCGTAAGAGTCATGCGGGAATTAAAAAAGCGGAAAAAAGTCGAGGAGGAACTGCGATTATCACAAAGTGATCTGGAGATGAGCGTGAGGGCGCGGACAGAGGAACTTGAAAGGGCAAACAGGGAGCTCAAAAACGAGATAAATGTGCGCTGGGACATTGAGACGGCCCTGAGGGAGAAAAAGGAGGAACTGGAGGAGACCCTGAGGAAACTGAGGGAGACCCAGGCCCATATGATCCAGTCGGAAAAGATGGCCTCTGTGGGTCAACTGGCGGCAGGAGTGGCCCATGAGATCAACAACCCGACAGGATTTGTCAACAGCAACCTGAACATCCTGGCCGATTATCATGGAGACATTGGAAGGATTTTAAAGGAATACAGGGACCTGGTAGCGCGCTTAAAGGCTGTAATATCCGATAAAGGAGAGATCGATTCCCTCTCGGGTAATGTAGAGGGTATCCTGTCAATGGAATCCGAAATCGACATCGAGTTTCTCCAGGATGATATCCCCAAACTTATCATGGAGAGCAGGCAGGGGACCGAGAGGATACGGAAGATCGTGGCGGCCCTGAAGGATTTCGCCCATCCGGGAAGAGAAGGTATGCAGCCGGCCGACATCAACGCGTGTATCGAATCAACACTCAATGTTGTGTGTAACGAGCTCAAGTATAAAGCGACGGTTATCAAAGAATTCGGGGAACTCCCCGCTGTGCAGTGTAATCCACAGCAGCTCAACCAGGTATTCATGAATCTCCTGGTCAACGCGGTGCAGGCGATTGAGAAACAGGGTGAAATCAAGATCCTGACAACCAGGGATGACGGGCAAGTCGTGATAAAGATCAGTGACACAGGTTCCGGCATTCCCGAGCAGAATCTAAACAGGATATTCGACCCCTTCTTTACAACAAAGGAGGTAGGCAAGGGTACGGGGCTGGGCCTCCACATCGCCTATGATATCATCCAAAAGCATGGCGGCCGGATTGAAGTGGAGAGCCGGGAGGGCAAGGGGACAGTCTTTACCCTCCGGATACCCTTTGTCCAAGAGAACTGATGATGGTAGGAAAGATTTATTTGAATTATGATCCAAAAAGATATATTGTATAAGCCTATTAACCAAAGTGGTTTTCATTTGTATAGAATGAGCAGAGGATTCCCGCCATGACGACCTTAAAGAAGGTAAAACCTATAGAAACATACATGGGAAGGCTCAGGCACGGGGGCGATCTCCTGGAGGAGATAACCGATTTCTGCATAAGGGAGAAAATTCGTCTGGCTCGGATCGAGGCCCTCGGAGCGGTTCAGAAAGCCAGGCTCGGATACTACAATCAGGAGACGCGGGAGTACCAATTTTTTGACCTTCAAAGGAGGCTGGAAATCACCAAGCTGACCGGCAATGTCTCGGTCAGGGACGGCAGTCCCATGGTCCATGCCCATGTAACCCTGGCGGATGACGAAGGGAAATGTTTTGGCGGTCACCTCGCGCAGGGCACCGTCATTTTCGCCTGCGAGCTGATAGTTCAGGCATTTAAGGGGCCCCTGTTTGAGAGGGGGTATGATGAAGATACCGGGCTCCCCCTGTGGGATATGGAACAATAATCATCAAGGAGGATAAAATGTACAAGACGGACAGGATTAAAACGGCGGCCGGCGACCTGGAAATCACTTTTATAGGGCACGGCTCGCTTATGTGCCGGTTCAATGAAATGGTCATTCATATAGACCCGGTCTCCGATATGGGTGATTATTCGCAGCTCCCAAAGGCCGATATCATACTTGTTACCCATGATCACTTCGACCACTTCAATCAAAGCACAATTAAGATGTTGAGCAAAGAGGGCACCGAGATCATTGGGAGTGAGACATGCGCTAAAGAGGCCGCGAAATGCGAGGTGATGAAAAACGGTGAGACCAGGACCGTCAAGGGTCTAAAGATTGAGGCGGTACCGGCCTATAATATCAAGCACATGCGCTCCCCAGGCAACCCGTTCCACCCCAAGGGAGTCGGCAACGGCTATGTGATCACCTTTGGCGATAAAAGGCTCTATGCAGCAGGTGACACAGAAAATATCCCTGAGATGAAAAAACTTTCCGGAATTGATATAGCCTTCCTGCCCATGAACCTACCCTATACCATGACACCTGAGATGGTTTCCGACGCCGCGCTCATGTTCAAGCCCAAGATCCTCTACCCCTATCACTTCGGTGAGACGGACACAAGCAAGCTGGTTGACCTGCTCAAGGATAAGCCCGAGATCGAGGTCCGCATACGGGATTTACAGTAAGGCCTATAGGTTGAAGGCAGGGGGCGTGAGGCGATGCCGGCCCGGTATATCATGATCCGGTATCCCTTTTCCCGACATTATTGTCTCTCATGAGCCTTTCCATCACCTCATAGGGCTGGGCCCCGACAAGGGACCGGCCGTTCAGTCTAAGGGTCGGAACCGCCCTTACACCCGCGGACCGGGAGAATTCCCAGTCCGAATCAACCGCGTCCTTGAACACCCTCTCCCTGAGGATTCTTTCCGCCTCCTCCCCGGGAAGGTCCAGAGACCGGGCCAGATCCAGGAGGACGGGGATCTTTCTGATATTTTTGCCTTCGGCAAAAAAGGCGTGAAACGCCGCGTGATGAAAGGCGTCCCCCTTGCCCTTGGATTCGGCCCATTTACCAAGTTCCTGTGCAAGCCTGCTATTATAGATCTTCTCCTGCCTTCCCATGGGCAGCCCTAATTCTTCTGCCACGCGTTTCATCCTGGCCCTGACCTCGTCCATGTCCGAGTCACGGCCCATGAAGAGATCTTTCAGGAAAAGTCCGTCTTCAGGGGTTTCGGGATGCAGGGGAAAGGCGATCCACCGGCATTCAATCTCATATTCCCTTTTCAATCTCTCAATACGCCCGGTAATGAAATAGCACCAGGGTCAGATATAGTCCGAAAAGATATTTAAGACCGCAATATCAGTCATACAGTTCTCCTTTTTCTTTATTAAAACCATGCCCTCTCCCGCAAGCGAGAGCCATCAAATAACGGGTTAGATGAAATCGGTCATGACTCATTAGTATATCCGGCACCGTGTATCTCATCAAGGGGATATCTGCCTGCCTGGTTGCCAATGACCAAATATTTGGTGTTTGCAAAGTTTAGAGGAGATTATCAAGGTGATCATAGGCATAAACCCCAAATATTTGGTCATGTCAATACCTGGTGGAATTTCAAAAAGCTATCCCCTTGAAGAGAAACACGGTACCTACCTCTATGCATAGAC
>CAZGIZ010000049.1:0-28818 GCA_964526655.1 uncultured Desulfobacteraceae bacterium
ACTAATTTGTCAATATACCTCAAAACAATGATTCATTCATCTAAAATATCCAATAATGTCAGTTGTCCGTTGTCTGTGGCGGGTTGCGGACAAAGGCCACTGCCAAATACTGGAATTCTTTGGACTAATGATCAGGCATTTTTCTATTTTATATAAGAATATTAATTTCTGAAAGCCTATAAATCAAGTTATACAATCGCTTCGCGATTCTATACAACGCGGCTTGTCTGCCTCCGGCAGACTTCGCCTCTCAATAAAGAAATTCCTAAGCTATCAAGTTAAGGGGTAAATAAAACTTCCTTGACTTTTTCATGCCTTGAACCTATTGAGATACTGCTATGAAGAATATTGTAAATTTTCTATTTGAAGTGGGCATGCTGAAAAGGACGCCCAGGACCGGCTATCAGTTCCTTGGTTCCGGCAATGAATCAGTGGCGGAGCACTCATTCCGCGCGGCTGTGATTGGATACGTGCTTTCCCGCAGGGAGCCCGAGGCCGATCCCTATAAAACGATCCTCATGTGTCTCTTCCATGACCTGCCTGAGGCAAGGACAGGCGACCATAATTACGTCAACAAGAGATATGTTAGCGTGGACGAGGATAAGGCCGTCATGGACATGACCCGGAACATCCCCTTTGGCGATGAAATGGTATCGATCATCGAGGAATTCAACGCCGGGGAATCCCTTGAGGCGCGGATATCAAGGGACGCGGACCAGCTCGATCTGATCATGGAGCTCAAGGAGCATGATGACCTGGGGAACAGATCCGCGGAAGACTGGCTTTTTTACGCCATAAAGAGGCTCCTCACGGAAAGGGGCAAAGAGATGGCTCAGGAGATTTTGAAAACCGACAGAACCGAATGGTGGTTTGAAAAAAAGACGGATCTCTGGGTAAATGGCCCTGAAAATAATAAAAAAGTTAAATAGATACCCCGGCCTCCACACGCCTAAGAGGGTCATGGAGGCCAGCCTGATTTTCTCCTTATTTATCCATATTATACTGTTTTCGGCATTTCAAAAGGTGTTTCCCTTCAACTGGGAAAAGGAAGAGCTCAGGACCTACAGGGTCGAACTGATCAGACCCCCGGTTGAGGAAGCGGACACAGAGGGAATAGCCGATGACCGATTTGATCACATCCTAAAGCCGGATAGCATTGATCCCGACGTTGCCCAGGAGACCATTTCCCTGGAGACCAGGGATAAGAGGTATGTCTCCTATGCAAGGGTAATCAAAAAAGAGATAATGCGCCAGTGGGCGTACCCCCCGGAGGCCAGGGAAAATCTGATTGAAGGCAGTCTTATGGTCCTTTTCAGCCTTACAAGCGACGGGGAAATGACCCGGACGGAGGTCACGAGGGGTTCAGGCTATGAGATACTTGACCGGGAAGTGCTTCGCGCCATAAGGGACGCGGCCCCTTTTCCTCCCTTTCCAGGCTCAATCACGGTCAAAAGACTCAATATCAAGGCCACATTCGACTACCGGTTAGCCTCTCAAAAGGGGCCGGAATAGGATCTCCGGCCTGGGCCGGCACTTTTTAAGCATGTGATATTCCGTCTTGACTTGATGAATATGATGATTAGATTTAAAATCGATTAAGAGTTTCAGGCGTTGCATAACTTATTGAGAATAAAGGCTTTTTTGAAGATCGAGTTTTCGTCTCGCGCATGGAATAATGGAATGCAACGAACCAAGTTTTTTAGGATTAGTTAGAGGAGTATATGGCCGGGAAGGATTACTATAATATCCTGGGAGTATCAAAGACAGCATCAGCCGATGAAATAAAAAAGGCCTACCGCAAACTGGCCATGAAATATCACCCGGATCGCAATAAAGGTGACAAAAGCGCCGAGACCAAGTTCAAGGACATAAGTGAAGCCTACGCGGTTTTGAGCAACGGGGAAAAAAGAAAACAGTACGACATGTTCGGTTCCGAAGGTTTCCAGAACCGTTTCACCCAGGAGGATATATTCAGGGACTTTGATTTTGGAAATATCTTCCGGGAATTCGGGTTTGGTGGGGCTCGGGGTCAAGGAATTTTCGGCCAGATGTTCAACGGTATGGGCCAGAGGAACTTCAGGACAGGCGGATCACCCTATGGTTCTCCCTTCGGCGCGCAGGGAGGCAGGCCCCAGCCCATCAAGGGCAAAGACATTGTGTATGAGCTTACCCTGACACTGGAAGAGGCATTTGACAAGAGTGAAAAGGTCGTATCCTACCACGCGGGAAACTCCAAACAGGATAAGGTATCCGTCAAGATACCGGCCGGGATTTCCACAGGGAAAAAATTGAGGCTCCAGGGTAAAGGTCATCCCGGGCTCAACGGCGGACCGAACGGGGATCTTTACATACAGATAAGGCTGCTTGAACACCCCCTCTTTAAGAGAGAGGGAGATGACCTCCTCCTTCCAAGGGAAATCAAATTTTCAGAGGCAGCCCTCGGTACAGAGATTGAAGTTCCCACTATTGATAAGAAGACTTTGAAACTGAAAATCCCGCCCGGGACTCAGGGCAACGCCAAATTCAGGTTAAACGGGTACGGGATGCCTTCCCTGAACGGCAGGGGCCGGGGAGACGCCTATGTGGTCGTTAATATATCCGTTCCAAAGAAGCTGGACAAAAAACAGAAGGCGCTTTTAAAAGAGATCGCGGAGACTGGAATATAACATGAAGGCCCTGTCTGTCTTTTCAGGGGGCCTTGACAGTATTCTTGCCACGGAATTGATAAGGGGTCTGGGCATCGAGGTCCAGGCCCTTTTTTTTGAAACCCCCTTTTTCCCCGCTGCAAAGGCCCTTCAATCCGCCGGGGCCCTGGGGCTCCCCCTCAAGATAATCGATATTACGGGAAAGCACCTTGATCTGGTCAAAAGACCGAGACACGGATATGGTGAGAATATGAATCCCTGCATCGACTGCCATGCCCTGATGATACGCACCGCGGGCGAGATGCTGGGAAGCGAAGAGGCACAATTTATCATAACGGGCGAGGTCCTGGGGCAGAGGCCCATGTCACAGAACAGAAAGGCCCTGTCCATTATAGATGAGGAGAGCGGTTTCATGGGGCTTATACTCAGACCGCTTTCAGCAAGGCGCCTCCCCCCCTCAAGACCGGAAGAGAAGGGCTGGGTTGAGAGGGATAAACTCATGGATTTTTCAGGCCGAACCCGCAAACCCCAGATGGCGCTTGCGAAAGAAATGGGTATCAGAGACTACCCCTCCCCTGCCGGCGGCTGTCTCCTGACGGACAGGATATTCTCAACGCGGTTAAGGGACCTTTTCGCATCACAGGCCCAATTTCAGGCCCGCGAGATCGAACTCCTGAAATTAGGGCGTCACTTTCGCCTCGGACCCAGGATAAAGGCCGTTGTGGGGAGGAATATGTCCGAGAACAACGCCATCCAATCACTGGCCCTGGAGGACGATCTCCTTTTATATACAGTGTCGGTTCCGGGCCCCACCGTCCTGGTCACGGGAGAGATAGGGGAAGGGATCCACGAACTGGCAGCGGAAATGACGCTCTCATACAGCGACGCCGGAGACGGCAGGGAGGAAAAGGTCATCCTGAGGACAAAGGGCAGGGACAGGATCCTTCATGCAAGGGGCCGGGACAAGAAGGAATACAGGCAGTATATGATTTAGTGATCTTAATCAATAGCGTCAAAGGGGCAGTTGGTTATGCACGACATGCACTTGATGCATTTTTCCCTGTCAATGAAGGCCGGCTCCTTTTTCTGCCACTGAACGGCGCCCACTGGACAGCTCTTGAAACAGATTCCGCACTTGGTGCACTTTTCCACATCCACCACAAAATTGACAAGGGCCTGGCATCGCTTGGCAGGGCATCTCTTCTCATAGATATGGGCTTCGTATTCATCCCGGAAATAGTTGAGGGTGGATAGCACGGGGTTAGGACCGGTCTGACCGAGGCCGCATAGGGCAGAGTCCTTTATTATCTGGCTCAGTTCCTCAAGGAGATCTATGTCGCCTGGCTCGCCCCTTCCCTGGGTGATCTTTTCCAGGATCTCGAGCATCCGCCTGGTCCCTTCCCGGCAGGGCGTGCACTTGCCGCATGACTCATCCTGGATAAAATCCATGAAAAAACGGGCCATATCCACCATGCAGGAATGATTATCCATGACTATCATTCCCCCTGACCCCATGATGGCCCCGACCTTTGCAATGGATTCATAGTCCACAGGGGTATCTATAAAGGCCTCGGGCACGCACCCGCCGGAAGGACCCCCGAGTTGGACGGCCTTGAATTTCCGCTTTTTCGGGATGCCCCCTCCTATTTCAAAGATAATGTCCCTCAGGGTAGTCCCCATGGGGACTTCAACGAGGCCTATATTGCGGACATCGCCTGTCAGGGCGAAGACCTTGGTGCCCTTGCTGGTCTCTGTGCCTATGCCGGCATACCACTCGCCGCCCTTATAGATGATTTGCGCCACATTGGCGTAAGTCTCCACGTTGTTCAGGACAGTGGGCTTCTTCCAGAGTCCCTCCTGTGCCGGAAAGGGGGGTCTGGGTCTGGGCATGCCCCGCTTGCCCTCAATGGAGTACATGAGCGCGGTTTCTTCCCCGCAGACAAATGCACCGGCCCCCTGGTAGACCTCTATCTCAAGGCTGAAACCGCATCCTAATATGTCCTCTCCCAGGAGGCCGTAATCCTTTGCCTGGGAGATTGCAATATCAAGCCTCTTCAGGGCCAGGGGATACTCGGCCCTGCAATATATGTAGCCCTGGTGCGCCCCGATGGCCTTTGCCGCAATGATCATCCCTTCAAGGACGGCGTGGGGATCCGCTTCCAGGACACTCCTGTCCATAAAGGCCCCCGGGTCTCCCTCATCCGCGTTACAGAGGACATATTTGATGTCTCCCTCTGCCCTGGCGGCAAATTCCCACTTCAGACCCGTAGGAAAACCAGCGCCTCCCCTTCCCCTAAGTCCCGACTTTTTTACCTCTTCTATTATCTCCTCCGGCGTCATCTCGAGGAGGGCCTTGCTGACCCCGATATACCCGTCTCTCGCGATATATTCATCGATGTTTTCAGGATCTATGACACCCCTGTTTCTCAGCACGATCAAGTGCTGCTTGGCATAGAAGGGTATATCGTCCATTTCGGGAATGGTCTCGGAGGAGGCCGGCTCCTTGTAGAAGAGCCTTTCCACGGGCCTGCCCTTAAGAAAATGCTCTTCAACAAGATGTGGCACGTCTTCGGGCTTGAGCTTTTGATAAAGGATGCCGTCAGGCTGGACAACCATAATGGGCCCCTGGGCGCAAAATCCGTTACATCCTGTCTCCACCACCCTGATCTCCCGGTCCAGTCCCTGCCGGACGAGCTCTTTTTCAAGGGCCTCTTTTACCTGCTGGCTCCCTGACGCGTGACATCCAGTGCTGCTGCAAAGAAGAAGATGAGTTCGGTACCTATCCATTATAATATTGCCTCCTGAATCTGATCAAAAGAAAAAACTATGTCCGAATTGTAGGACCTTGCCTTCGCAATAGATGACTATA
Organism: uncultured Desulfobacteraceae bacterium; assembly: GCA_964526655.1. GTDB lineage: Bacteria > Desulfobacterota > DSM-4660 > Desulfatiglandales > HGW-15 > CAZGIZ01. Next base: position 5,515 of record CAZGIZ010000049.1, read on the forward strand.
TAAGGCGATGCAGGCAATGTTTTTTCTTCGCGGTGATATCTTTTTAAAAGTTCCACTGGACATTAAAGTGAACCAATATTTGGGATTTACACCCACAGACTCCTGGGAATTTGCTTTGTGCAGTGCAAATTCCAAATATTGGTTCACATGATACCAAGCAGTTAGATATCACCGCGAAGAGAAAACATTGCTGGACGATTAGCGCAGTTCATTTCATTTTCGCAAGGGCGAAATCCGTCTGTACCTCGCCCTTGAGCACATGCCTCTTAAAGATCTGCCGCATCTTGTTCCTATCCACGTGCTGGTAAATAATAGGGTCCTGGCCCTTAATCTCAACGGTCACGTTTGGCTCACTGCTGCACATACCCATACACCCGGAATTCATTACACGAATATCCTGCCTGTCCGTCTGGGCCATCTCCTCCATAAGGGTGTCCATTACCTCCCTGGCACCGGCCGCAATACCGCAGGTCCCCATATGGACGGTAACCTTTACCGTGGCGTCCCCCTCGCGGAGGGTGGTCGCCTTCCTGGCCTCCTCTCTGATTTTTTTAAGGTCTTCTATTGTCAATTTGGGCATGTCCGTCCCTCCGACATAAGATCATTTGTTGTCATTGGTTCCAAAAAAAATCTCATTTAAATATGAACCAACCGTATCTGAAATCCTCATTGCTTAAAACTGCTCATATCTGGAGTACTGCGCTGCTCCATCACTCCAGGTCTCCGCCGGGTCCGGCATACCGCCCTTATCCCTTTCTGAGCTTTTCAAGGGACTCGCAGATGGTGTCTGTAATGTATCTTATCACTCCCGGGTTGTTAAGGGGAAGTCCGTCCAGTTCCGCCCTGATATCCCGTGTGTCCAGATGGAATGATCTCCCGTCAATCTCGTGGGTATAGGCAAAATCCACTCCTGAATTGCCCATTATAAGACAAGTCAATGACCCGGCCAGGTCACCCATGGGGGCCATATCAATATGGTCCAGCCTGAAGGAGGCCGTCACCTCCGTGCCTTGGCCTTTCTTTGAATTGATGTGGAATTCCCCTTCACACCTCCTGCTGGCCTCCCTGAACAGGGACAGACCGAGACCCACACGGCGCGTCGTCCTCGTGGTGTAGAAGGGATCCAGGACCTTTTCCAGCATCTCCTCCGGAATACCTGCCCCGTTATCGGCTATGCTGATTCGAAGCAGGTTCCCTCTGGTGTCCTCCGAGATCTTGAGGGTTATCAGGGTGGCCCCCGCGGCGATCCCGTTCTCCATTACATCCATGATATGAAGGGACAGCTCCCTCAATCAGTCAACCACCCTTCTGCCCCTCTCTTTTTTAAAGGCCATGCGTATCTCATCCACGCTCGGGATCTCAACATAGAATGTTGTATGGACCTTGCCGATGTCCCTCTTGAAATGGGCATCGGAAGAGGTGATAACCGGCAAATCACCTATCTCACGCTCCCTGCCGGCAAAATAGTCCCTTCTCACGTTGGATGAGACCTCGAGGGCGTCAAGATCGAGATCCTGGGGGATAAATCCGAGCTGGCTCAAGAGGCTGTAACTCGGCCGGTCCACGTGGGACGCGATGCTCAATCCCCCCAACCTGTGGACTTCCCTTACAATCTCCTCAAGTCTCAGCTTGGTGGCGCCGATGAGCATCCTGTCATTATATCCCTCGACTTCGTCATGCTCGTTCGCAACAATCTGATCGCCGAAAAGGTCGGGCCTGTTGGTTCCATCGAGGTTTTTATAGACGATTTCCTGCATGCTAAAGGCCTGTTTTTCACTGTCGAAGATGGCCAGGGTATGAACTTCCTCCAGGGAGTTGATCTCCATCCCGGGGAGGACATATAGCCCCCTCTTTGCGCCCGCCCTCAACACGGCACCGACATTTTCAGCCGAATTATGATCACATACGGCAATGAGATCCAGCCCCTTTTCCAGGCTCTTTTCCACAATAGTACGGGGACTCATCTCCAGGTCGGAGCAGGGTGAAAGGCAGGTATGGATATGCAGATCGCCCCTAAATCTCTTCATTCCGGATTCTTGTTGATCCCCGCTTTATAGAGCTCACCTGCCAGTTGATAGGCGGGGACGGGAGAGAGTAAAATCGGTATGCCCTCTTCATCGGCCTTGGCCCTTGTGTCATCCTCGGGTTGATGACCGTTTACAAGAACGATCGCCGCCAGTTCCTTCAGGACCGCTACTGCCAGGATATTCTTATGGGACTGGATCGTCAGCCAGATCGAACCGTTTGTCGAGTTGGCCATAACATCGCTCAAGAGGTCCCCGCAGTATCCCCCCGTGACCTCCCGGTCCAGCCCGTCTTTGCCTGCCGCCAGAACAAGATGAAATAGTTCCTTAACCTCCCTGACCTTCATCCCATTGCCTCGTCTTTAATAAAAAAATTGAAAGTTGTCCCTATTATAGATTTTGATCTATCCCCCGGCCTGTTCTATCCAAAAGCACATCGTAAGATAGGTCCCCTTGTCCCTGAGTGAATGTATCTCGAAGGAATCGGAATTTTTTACTATATTGGGAAGACCCATTCCCGCCCCGAATCCCATTTCCCGGTCCTCATCCAGGGCCGTGCTGTACCCTTCCGTGAGGGCAAGATCAATGTCTCCTATGCCCGGCCCGTCGTCCTGGACTTCGATGACAATCCCCGTGTCATCGATTGTCAAGGCAATTGTGCCGTCCCCTCCATGCATGACCACGTTCATCTCGGACTCGTAGGCGCAAACTGAGACACGACGTACCAGTTCAGACCCAAAACCGAGAGATTTGAGGGTGTTTTTGATCTCGATGGACCCTTCTCCCGCATGAACAAAATCCCTCGCCTTTATCCTGTATTCCTTGGTGATGCTCGGCACACTGCAAACCCCAAATCAGATTTATGTCCGATAAAATAATACTATCTAATGCTTCTCAATCCTCTTCCGTATAATCTCCCGCATGATGAATACATGTTGCTATTCGTATCCGTCTAAAATTTCCAGGACACTGTCCGGGGTAACACCCCCATGGGTGTCACCGTCAACCACAACCACGGGCGCCAGGCCGCAGGCCCCCAGGCAGCGTACGACCTCAAGGCTGAAACGCCTGTCTTCCGAGGTGCTCCCCACCTGAAGGTTATATCCCGATCGAATACGATTAAGTATCTCCCCTATCCCCCTTACATAACATGCGGTTCCCATGCAGACCTTGACAGTATGTCTCCCTTTCGGCACCATTGTAAAGAAGGAATAAAAGGTCACGACCCCGTAGATATCGCTGGCCGGTATATTGAGGCGCTTTCCGATATATTCCTGGAGTTCCACGGGGAGGTACCCTAAGATTCCCTGACACTCTGTCAAGACAGGAATCAGACTCCCCCTCTTGTGCCTATGACTTTTAATAACCTCATCGATCTTTGAGATTACCTGGGCCGTGAAATCAGGATTTAACCCTTCAAGATCATGAACAGCAGGCATACCTTTACTCCTTGTCCCTGTTATCTGATATTATTGAGGATAACTCGTTAATGTCCGGACAGGATCTTATGCGCAAGCACGGGACCACCCGAACATGTAAGTGGTTAGATTTTCAGAAACATTATGGAAAAATGTTGTGAGTATATCAGAAAATATTTTTTTTTCAAAAGAAATTGACAAAATGAAAAAATATAAATAGACGTAAGAGGCCAATATTCGGGATATTCCTGATATTCAGATCATGTCATACTGCCTCCAGATATCCTGAGGAATGTGTTAGTCACGCAATCTTCTCGGAAATCAGCAGAGAACAAAGTCTTATCAAGGGGAGTATTCCTAACATTTTAAAGGTGGAACGGACTGAGGTCATGGCCAAAAAAAAAGAATCCGGGAGAATAACCATAGACAGGGAACGCTGCAAGGGATGCTACCTCTGCGTTGAAGTGTGCCCCAATAATCGCATTTTTATCTCCAGTCTTCTGAATCAGCAGGGCTATTATCCAGTGGAATTCAATGAAAATGACAGGGGCGGCAAGGGCTGCACGGGCTGTGCCATGTGCGCGACGGTCTGCCCTGATATCGCAATCGAGGTTTATCGTGAGTGAGAAAGTCCTAATGAGCGGGAACCATGTGATCGGTGAGGCCGCAGTACTGGCCGGATGCAGATTTTACGCCGGTTATCCCATAACTCCCCAGAATGAACTGACCGAATACATGGCCGGGGCAATGGCCAGGATTGAAGACGGGATTTTTATACAGGCCGAAAGTGAAATAGCCGCAATCAATATGGTCATCGGGGCAAGCATGGCTGGATGCAGGGCCATGACCAGTTCTTCAGGCCCGGGCATCAGCCTTAAACAGGAAGGCCTCTCTTTCCTGTCGGCCCAGGAACTGCCCGCCGTAATCGTCAATTGCATGAGGGGAGGTCCCGGCCTGGGAAATATCGCACCTGCCCAGGGCGACTATTTCCAGGCAACCCGCGGGGGCGGTCACGGGGACTATCGTAATATCGTTCTGGCGCCCGCCTCAGGGCAGGAACTGGTGGATATAACCATGAAGGCCTTTTACTATGCTGATGAATATAGAATACCGGTTATCATCCTCCAGGACGGGATGATGGGTCAGATGATGGAACCGGTAATATTTCCCGAACCAGTTGACCTGAAAGACCTTCCTCCCAAACCATGGAAGCTGACCGGCGCCAAGGGGAGATCCAGCCGGATCATCAAATCCCTGCTCCTTAACCCCTATGATGAAGAGGCCCTCAACTGGAAGCTGGTTTTAAAGTATAAAAAGATCAGGGAGGAGATACAGGCCACTGAGGAGTATTTGACGGACGACGCCGACCTGGTCGTAATAGCCTATGGCACAGCGGCAAGGATAGCCAAGGGCGCTGTCAACCGAGTGAGGGAGACGGGCCTGAAGGCCGGGCTCTTAAGGCCGGTCACCCTCTGGCCCTTTCCTCAGCGGGTCCTGAAGGCCCTTAGCAAAAGGGTCGGCGATTTCCTTGTCTTTGAGATGAGCACCGGTCAGATGTTGGAGGACGTGAGGCTGTCCCTTGAGGGAAAAAGCCGTGTCCATTTCTATGGAAGGCCGGGGGGTGTTATTTCAACACCCCAGGAGATCGCCGAAAAAATAAAGGAGATCAAGGACAAAGGGAAACTCGAAGGTATATGGACCGGCGACGAATAGGATAAGGCGATAAAAATGGCTAAAAGGATATTTCAAAGGCCCAAATATTTGAAAGATGCTGTTTTTCATTATTGCCCGGGCTGCGGGCACAGCATTATACACCGCCTTGTGGCGGAGGTCATTGAAGAGTTGGGTATAGGAGAGAAGACAATAGGAGTTCCTCCGGCCGGTTGCGCAGTGCTGGCCTATGACTATTTCGATATAGATATGGCGGAAGCGGCCCACGGGAGAGGGGCTGCAGTGGCGACAGGCATAAAAAGGGTGCTGCCTGACAGGATCGTTTTCACCTACCAGGGTGACGGCGACATAGCCGCCATAGGAACGGCCGAGACAATTCACGCAGCCAACAGGGGCGAAAAGATAACGGTTATTTTTGTCAATAACGGCGTCTACGGCATGACAGGCGGCCAGATGGCCCCCACGACCATCCTGGGTCAGAATTCCACAACCACCCCCGGCGGGAGGGACATGAACCGGGACGGGGCGCCGCTCAACCTGAGCGAGATGCTGGGCATCGTTAATGGTTCCGCCTACATAGAGCGCACGGCCGTTAATTCCTACAAGAACATCAGAAGGACCAAAAAGGCCATCAAAAAGGCCTTCGAGACCCAGATGGCAGGCCTGGGATTTTCCATGGTTGAGATCCTGTCACCCTGCCCCACCAACTGGAAGAAGTCCCCTGTTGACGCCTGCAAATGGATTGACGAGGTGGCGACCTCGGTCTTCCCGCTCAAGGTCATCAGGGATAAAACGGGAAAAAAATAAGAAAAAGGACAGATCCAATCATGATAATAAAGACGGCCATTGCAGGTTCAGGAGGACAGGGCGTCCTTATGATGGGTTATCTCCTGGCGCTCACGGTCATGAGGGACGGCAAGCATGTGACCTATCTTCCTTCCTATGGGGCTGAAGTGCGCGGGGGTACCGCCAATTGTACCGTATGCGTGTCGGACGATGAGATAGCTTCTCCAGTGGCCTCTTCTCCGGACTACGCCGTGGTGCTAAACAAACCCTCCATGATAAAATACCAGGGAGTATTGAAGAGCGGCGGTCTTATGATCATTAACTCATCCCTTGTTGATTCCGTTCCTGACAGGGACGACATTGAAGTGGTCCTGGTCCCCGCAAACAAGATCGCCCTCGAACTGAAAAACGAGCGTGCCACGAACATGATCATGTTAGGGGCATTTGTTGCAAAGACTAAAATAACCACGGTGGAATCCATGATAAACGGACTTGCCGAGGCCCTGAAGGGCAAGAAGGCCGGCTTCCTTGACCTGAACAGGAAAGGGATAGAAAATGGCGCACAATACGTCTCGTAATCGCCGCCGCTCCTGGCAGGGATATCCTATTTTTCATCCTTTACGTACTGGCCCCCAGGCACAGTGGTAAAGTGAAAAATAGGCCTGTCCACGCGACGGAGTATCAGCGGGCAATGTTTCATCCCGGCAGGCACAAAAATGAGGCTGCTCCTGGTGATAATGTACTTTTCGTCTTGCAGCCAGATCTCTATTTCACCCCCCAAATCGTAAGGATCATCGGGGTTGTTGCCGAAAAAACCGATAATCTCGTCAGATTCGTGGGTATGGGGCTTGTTTTCGATGTAATCAGCGGCCTTCAGGTACCAGGCCGTATTCATATGGAACGCCCCCTCAACGACCTTGTCGTCCAGCCAGAGGATGCGGGTGGCGTATTTTGCATACTCTTCAGCTATTTTCTGCTTAGACTCGGGGATTTTTAACTCGCTCACAATGTATTTACTGTTTTTTAATTCTGCCATATAATATAACCTCCTTAAGTAATAGCCAGACATGCTTTATTCATATAATAAGAAATAACAAAATGAAAAGTCAAAATTCTAACACACTATTGGAAATATCCCCTGACAATTTAAAAAAGGATTAATTCTTGACTCTTAAATTCTTTGGGCTTAAAAAATTAGTAACGTTCAAAAGTGTATGTATGGGACAATTCAATTTTAAATTCAGGCATTCAGCCATCACCCTTTTCTCAAGGGGATATGAATCAGAGGCTTAAGGCGCAGGGTGCAAGGGAGTACACCCAAAGATTTTTCTCCTGAATTTGTAGTATACCTTACGCCTTATGCCTTAAGCCTTGAGCCCAACTTATAAGGTCATGGCCTCGCCTGATAAGGAGAACTGATTCAGGAAAAATGAAGTCATGCATACACTTTTGAACGTTACCAAAAAATTAAAGAGAAGAAACAGAGGTTCCCCTTTGAAATGAAAAGGACACTGCGCAGTAATTCGGTTATGAATTATATCCGCAGGGCCCACTGGCTGGCCCTCGGACTCAAGGAAGAAGACATGGCCAAACCAAAGATCGCCATTGCCAACTCTTCTTCCAACCTGGCCATCTGCTTCAGCCATCTCGATAATATCGCCAAGAAAATGACCGAAGCCATTTACGCGGCGGGTGGAGTGGCCTTCGAAATACGCACGGCTGCGCCGGCAGACTTTATCACGGGCGCGGGCCATAGCGGATACATCCTTGCAGGACGTGACCTGATCGTGAATGATATCGAGGTTGCCGTGGAGGGAGCCATGTTAGACGGCATGATATGCCTTGCCTCCTGCGACAAGACCCTGCCGGGCCAGCTAATGGCCGCGGGCCGCCTTAACATCCCGACCCTGGTCCTGGCATGCGGTTATCAACCGAGCGGGCAGTATAAGGGAGAGCACCTGGATATCGAGGATCTCTTTGTCAACATGGGGCATCTGGCGACCGGACGGATCACAGACTCGGAGATGAAGGAGATGAGCGAAAACGCTATCCTGGGGCCGGGCGTGTGCCCCGGGATGGGCACGGCCAATTCCATGCATTGCGCCAGCGAGGCCCTGGGGATGACGCTCCCCGGCACAACGCCCGTACTCGCTAACAGCCCCAAGATGTGGGAAGCCGTGAATAAAGCCGGCGAAAGAATAGTAGAGATGGTATGGGAGGATATAAAGCCCCGTGATATCCTTACCCCGGAGGCCTTTGCCAACGCCGTGATGGTGATGCTCTGCGTCAGCGGTTCGGTCAATACGGTAAAACACCTCCAGGCCGTGGCCAGGGAGGCGCGTTGCGACGTGGATGTCTACGGCCTTTTCGAACGTTACGGGGATGAAATTCCCCTCCTCACGGCTATTCGTCCCAACGGCGATTATTATATCGAGGACTTCGAGGCCGCCGGCGGCACAAGGGCCGTGATGAAGCAGCTCGAGGGCTTCCTCAACAGGGATGCCGCAACTGTCTCCGGCCGGACGATCGGAGAAATTCTCAAGGACACGAAAGTAATAAACGAAGAGATTATACGTCCTGCGCGTCGCCCCCTGGCTACACGGCCTTCCATTGTGATTGTACGCGGATCCCTGGCGCCGGATACGGCCATCATTAAGCTCGCGGTCCTTGATGACAGGCCCCTCCAGTTCACCGGCCCCGCCATGGTCTACGATTCGGAGCAAGATGGAATAGAAGGGCTGAATCGGGGGGAGATCGAGCCAGGGAAGGTGGTCGTAATAAGGGGGCTGGGGCTGAAGGGCGGCCCCGCATTTGGGGGCGCTTCCCGTTTTATCTTCGCCCTCGACGGTGCCGGTCTGACCGGAAAGGTCGCCGTGGTAACGGACGGTCATCTATCTGGCCTGGTGAACAAGACCCTCCTGGTCTGCGAGGTATGTCCCGAGGCCGCCGAAGGCGGGCCCCTGGCCCTGGTGGAAAACGCTGATGTGATCTCTATCGATGTAAAGAAAAAAGTTGTCGATCTCCATGTGCCGGAAAACAAGCTGGCAGACCGGCGGGCGCACCTGCAGAAATTATCCACCCCGGAGAAGCGGGGCTGGCTGGAAATCTATAAACGCATAGTAAAACCCCTGTCCGACGGGGCGGTCCTCGTGGACTAAAGATAACTTATGGAACCTTTCAACCTGTAAGGAACTGGGAATTAGACGTAAGATCCTGTCAAAAACAATTTTACTTATTTTCAAAAAGGGAGGGTTGAAAATGGAAAAAATGAGAGTGTTCATGCGTCAAATTGTGGGCCTGTCTCTTATATTGTTCCTCGTCCTGCTGCCGGCCATTGCAGGCGCAAAATCGGATAAGCCACAGTACGGGGGTGTCCTGAAGATTATCGATCTGGCGGAAGGTGCACAGCCCCTTGGCGCCCCCTGGGCCGTCAGGGGGATCGACAGTAAACTCCAGAAACCGGTCCTCGAGGGTCTTCTCAGGGAGGATGTCTCGGGTAATTACCACCCCTGGCTGGCTACTGGATGGAAGATCGATCAGGCCAATAACACAATAACCCTGCCCCTCCAGAAGGGTGTAAAGTTTCACGACGGCACGGATTTTAACGCCGAGGCCGCCAAATGGGTAATTGACCGGTCGATTCAGGAGAAAATGCTCAAGGGTTTTCTCAGCGTGGATGTGGTGGACGACTATACTATCCGCGTAAATGTTGACAAATACCAAAATAACTATCTGAATTTACTCGCGAGTTCACCTTGCAACCCCGTATCCCCAACAGCCTACAAGGAGAAGGGTGAAGAATGGGCCAAGTGGCACCCGGTCGGGACGGGAGCCTTCAAATTCGTCAGTTTCGAGCGCGGCGACAAATTGACCTACACAAAATGGGATGGATACTGGAAGAAAGGGTTGCCCTATCTCGACGGGGTCGAATACCTCTTTATCCGCGATCCCATGACCCAGCAGGCGGCTATGCGGGCCCCGGGCGAAGAGAAGGTGCATGTACTATCCGTAACTTCCGGGGAACAGGCAGCCATGATGAAGGCACAGGGGTTTGAGGTAATCAGCATGCCTGTGGGTCCCGTGTCCCTGATACCCGACAGCAAAGACCCCAATTCGCCCCTGTCCAAAAGGAAAGTGCGTCAGGCCGTATCCTACGCCATCAACCGTGACGCCATTGTAAAGGCAAGGGGATTCGGCTTCTGGTCGTCTGCGAATCAGATTCCCAGTCCCGGCAACCTGGGCTATGTCAAGGATCTGGATTTTGGCCAGTATAATCCGGAAAAGGCGAAACAGCTCTTAAAGGAGGCCGGTTATCCCAATGGATTCAAAATCAAGATCTATGTAATGCCCGCCATGGTTGACAGGGATGCCATGGTTGCGGTTCAGCGTTTCCTGAGCGAGGTGGGGATCCAGGCGGAACTGGAATTTCCTGATACGGGAGGATACACTGCCCTCAGATGGAAAGACGGGTGGACTAACGGGTTTATGGCGCAACACACCCGTATGCTTGCGACTTTCAACATAACCTACACCTTCTACTGGCAGACGGTTACCGGACAATGGCCCAGCCTCGAGAGGACACCGGGTCTTGTGGATGCTATCGACAAATCCCTCGCGACCCTTGAGCCCGAGGATGCCAAAGGTCAGGCATTGACCCGGATGATGGCCGACGATGCCCTGTTTATTCCCATCTACTATGTATATGAGATGTATGTGTTGCAACCCAACGTGCATGATACCGGTTATTGTGAGTGGTCTGCTTCGACCGTAAATACACCGGAGACTACATGGCTGTCCAAATAAGCGTTTAATGATTTTAAGCGAGATGTCAATTACCCCCATGCCCCGGATTTGTCATTCTCTCTTTCGGTATGGGGGTAAAATGTTTTCCGGGTCCGGCCGTACCAAAAAAGCTTCTGGAGATGGAGGCCCTTTATGACAACATACATCATCCGGCGGTTATTGCACGCTGTCCTTGTCATCCTGATAGTCAGCCTGCTGGTGTTCTTTTTGATGCGCCTGCTTCCGGGCGATCCGATCTTAATGTATGTTGCTTCGGGCGACCTCCAGAATTTTTCAATGGAGCAGGTCGAACATCTCAAGCATGAATTGGGAATGGATAAACCCCTGATCGTGCAGTATGGCGACTGGCTGATCAATGTCGTCCGTGGAGATTTCGGGAAGTCGCTTTTACACGGCTACGATGTCCTGGAAGAAATAAGCCACCGGTTGCCCATTACCCTCTATCTTGGACTGATCGCCTTCGCGATCGGCTGCATTGTCGGACCCCTTCTGGGTGTAATAAGCGCCGTACGACGAGGCAAATGGCTGGATACCCTGGTAACCGTAATAGCAAACGTGGGCATCACGGCCCCAGCCTTCTGGGTAGGCATCATATTGATTTACGTGTTCAGCCTTTATCTCGGACTCCTTCCCGTCTATGGCTACACCTCGCCCTTTGAGGACCTGGGGCGGAACCTCCAGCAGAGCATCATGCCGATTTTTGTGCTGGCTACCTTTCCTGTAGCCTCGGCCGCGCGCCAGACCAGGTCGAGCGTGATCGAGGTCATGCGTCAGGATTACGTGCGCACGGCCTGGGCCAAGGGTTTGAGCGAGCGGGTGATAATAATGAGGCACGTCCTTAAAAATGCCCTAATGCCCGTTGTTACCCTCCAGGGTATGCTGCTTCGCAACATAATAGGCGGGTCCGTGATTATTGAAACCGTATTCGTTATCCCCGGCATGGGCAAGTTGGTGGTGGACGGAATGCTGTCCCAGGACTACACGGTCGTCCAGGGGGTTGTTCTGGTCGTTGCCTTGACCGTTGTGATATCAAATCTGATCGTGGACATTCTCTATGGCTGGCTTGATCCCAGGATACAGTATGATTGAGGAGAAGCAATTAATGCAGGAAGAGGCCTTACCGCGCGTAAACGAGTTTCGCCGTTTCGTCCGTGTGATGCTCAGCCGCGGGGTAGTTGTCTTCGGCATATTAGTGATCATGGCGACCATAGTGGCCGCGGTTTTTGCGCCCCTTGTGGCACCCTATGACCCCTATGCCCAGGACCTGGATCATGTACTGCAGCAACCCAATAGTAAATATCTCCTTGGCAGCGATTCCCTTGGCAGGGACACCTTGAGCCGTATTATCTATGGCACCAGGATCACACTCATGGTTGGGGTGGGGACCGTGTTAATCGCTGCTTCACTCGGGACGGTGATCGGACTGATCGCCGGATACCTGGGAGGCTGGATATACACCATCATAATGCGGTTCACGGACGGAATAATGGCCATACCCCCGCTTTTACTGGCCCTTGTTGTGGCCGCCCTCCTCGGTACGGGAGTCAAGGGCGTGATGATAGCCATATCCTTTGCCCTCCTGCCCGGGTATATCAGGTTGATTTGTGGGCAGGTCCTCTCGGTCAAGGAGAATGAATACGTCATGGCGGCGATTTCCGTTGGAGTGAGTAAAATATCTATCATGTTCCGCCATATCCTGCCTAACTGCTTTTCTCCCCTAATCGTGCAGATGACCATGATGATGGGACTGGCCATCCTGATCGAGGCGTCCCTCAGTTTTTTAGGGTTGGGTATAAAACCCCCCAGCGCCGCCTGGGGATCCATGGTCTACGACGGGTATAAGTATCTCATAATTCGGCCTGTGCTGTCTCTGGCGCCCGGACTGGCAATCATGCTGGTTGTCTTCTCCTTTAATATGATAGGCGATGGATTACGCGATACCCTCGATCCCCGGCTCAGGGGGACGATATGATAGGGGCACAGGGCGTATGGCGCAGCCGCCGTCGCCATATGGCTATGGCGGGCCAAGGGGCGCAGGGCCTACAGGGGATCAACGGCCTGAAGTATCCCTGGTTGTGGAGTATGACGAATGACGTTGTTGTTAAAGGTTGAAAACCTGAGAACCCAATTCGCGACCGAGCGCGGCCTTGTGAAGGCCGTGGACGGCGTATCCTATCACATCAACGAAGGGGAAATCGTCGGGCTCGTCGGGGAGAGCGGCTGCGGGAAATCCGTAAGTCAATTATCATTGCTTCAACTGATACCCAGCCCTCCCGGTAAGATCGTGGGCGGGAAGGCTATTTTTGAGGGACAAGATCTGCTCCAGTTCGATGCAAACGGATCGGAGATGCGCTCTGTCCGCGGCGGAAAGATAGCCATGATATTCCAGGAACCTATGACCTCGCTCAATCCCGCCATGACCATCTCCAGACAACTCGCCGAGGTAATGCAGTTGCATCTGAATATGGACAGTCATGCGGCCAGGGAACGTAGCATAGAGCTTCTCAGGCTTGTGGGAATACCCGATGCGGAGCGCCGTATTGATGATTACCCCCATCAGTTCAGCGGCGGCATGCGTCAACGGGTTATGGTGGCCATGGCGGTCTCCTGCAACCCCAGGCTAATAATTGCCGATGAACCAACGACAGCGCTGGACGCCACCATTCAGGCCCAGTTGTTGGAGCTTATGAAGGATATAGTGGTCCGGTTCAAAACGGCCATGGTCATGGTCACCCACAATTTGGGTATTGTGGCCCGTTATGCCCAGCGAATCAATGTCATGTACGCCGGTCGTATCGTGGAATCCGGCACGGTTAAAGAGATATGGGACAACCCGCTTCACCCCTACACTATCAGCCTGCTGCACTGCGTACCCAAATTAGGCAAGAAACTTGTGCCCATTGAGGGGCTGCCTCCCCATCTGATTGATATGCCGGCCACATGCCCTTTTTTACCACGATGCAGATACAAAAACGAAAAATGCCACAGGGAGCCATGGAGCGAATTAAAGCACGTAGAGGGCCAGCACTATGTTGGCTGTCATTTGGATACAAGGTCAATGGACACTGTGACCGTTGCAGATAAAGACAAAATAACAGTACCTGTGCAACAAACCAGGACAGTGAACGAAGCGAGAGATGTAAGGCCCGGCCGGGAGGATATCATCCTTGAGGTAAAGAACCTTAGGATGTATTTTCCCGTGACCAGGGGCCTTTTGAGGCGCAGGATAGCCGATGTCAAGGCCATTGACGACATCAGTTTCACCATTAAGAAGGGGGAAACCTTTGGCCTGGTCGGAGAGAGCGGGTGCGGCAAAACCACGGTGGGCCGATGCACCCAGCGCCTGTACCGCTCTACAGGGGGGAAGATCTTCTTTGAGGGACAGGATATTGCCCCTTTATCGGGACATGGAATAAAGACGTTAAGACGCAGAATGGCCTTCGTCTTCCAGGACCCTTACGGCTCCTTAAATCCCCGCATTAACGCGGGCAATATAGTTGGTGAACCTCTGAAGGTACACAATCTTGTGGCAAGTAAAAAAGAATATGAGGAAAAGGTGGAGGAGCTCTTCCTCATGGCAGGGCTTGACCCCAGTATGACGGACCGGTTTCCCCATGAATTCAGCGGTGGACAGCGTCAAAGAATCGCTGTGGCCCGGGCCCTGGCCGGTGACCCGTCCCTGATTATTTGTGATGAGCCCATCTCCGCCCTTGATGTTTCCATACAGGCCCAGATAATCAACCTCCTGCAGGAGTTGCAGGAAAAAAAGGGCGGTCTAACCTATATGTTCATTTCCCACGATCTCCTGGCCGTGCAGTACATAAGTACGCGGGTAGCTGTAATGTATCTCGGTCGTATTGTGGAAATAGCCGACTCCAAAGAACTATATGATAACACACTGCATCCCTATTCCCGGGCCCTGCTTTCGGCTATTCCCGTGCCTGACCCGCACATCGAGGAGACACGCGAAAGGATAATTCTTGAAGGAGATGTACCGAGTCCGCTCAATCCGCCTCCCGGATGCAATTTTCACACTCGCTGCCCGATCGCCGAATCCAAGTGCAGTAAGGATGTGCCTGCCTTGCGTGACGTCGGGAACGGACATCAGGTTGCCTGTATCAAGGTCTGAAAGACAGGGCAAACGGTTACTCCATCACTCCAGTACTCCGCTAATTAGAATAAACAAATATCGATTTCAGACTAGACAGAGGAGGCTCTACATGTACCTCACCGACGAGGAAAAGAGGATATTGGATGGCATGAAAGGGGATATAGCGCAAAAATGTATGGAATTTTTGGTTGCTTACGGTCTTTGCCGCAATGAACATGAAAGTTCCGACAGTTACCGACTTTGATCAGGACCCCACGGCGGTTATTGAAACCGGTGACCACGTGAGGGTGGACGGCGATAATGGAATTATTGAGGTCTTTAAAAAGGCAATTGCACAGTGACATGGGTGCCCTTCTCTTCGCTTGTCTCAAAACGGATATCACCCCCATGGCTCCTGGCGATGAGCAGGGCATTGTGGGTTCCCAGCCCGGTTCCGCCTTCTTTGCCGCTGGTGCTGTAAGGGTCAAAGAACTTTTCACGGATGTCATTGGGTATTACTCCGGAATTATGTATATCAATAACATGATATTCCTTTGATCCCCTCTGTTCAGTGCCTATGGAAACAACAACGGCGGATCCCCTTGGAGACGCCTCAATGGCATTTTTTATTAAATTAGTGAACATCAAGTCAAGGAAGTCTTCTTCGCCTTCCACAGGGTATTCGGATCCCTTGTTTATCTCCTTTCCAGCTAAAAAGATCATGAATTTGATTTCATTTTCCGATAACAGTGATCCCAGCTCTTCCTGAATCTTATTCAACATGCCGACAAGGTTCACCCGGCCCGGCCGCAGCTTATATACGCCCAATTCCATCTGAAAAAGGTCGCGGCTCAGGTTAATGAATCCAAGGGTCTTCTCGCCTAACTCCTGAATCAACGCCGCCGCCTTCCTCTCTTTTTTGGTAAGCCTGGAGCTATTAAAGAGCATCCTTGCCAGGCCGGTTATTCCTATAAGTGGCGAGCGGAGGTCATGACGTATCATACGTTGGACATCTTCACGAATACTTTCTGTTCGTTTTCTCTCCGAAATATCCCTTATTATGGCCCCAAAATACGTCCCTGACGGTGTTTCCCAGGTGGACAGGGACAGCTCTACTGGAAACTCGGTCCCGTCTTTTTTAAGGGCTTTAAGCTCCACCTTTTTATCTATAATATGTTTTATACCTGTTTTCAGGAACCGTCTTACCCCTTCAACATGGGCCTTCCTGTATTTTTCAGGAATAATTATTGTCACGGGTGTACCCACAATTTCCGGGCCGTAACCGAAGATAATCTCCGCTCCTTTGTTCCATGTCAAAATAGTGTCACTTGAATCGGTTGTAATGATAGCATCGACAGATGTCTCGGTCACTGAGAGATATCGATCCTCGAGCTCCCTTATCTTTGCAAGCAGCTTTTCCTTTTCCCGATCCACCATTGCCTTTCAATCCCGCTTTTTATTGGTTACAATCATTACGGCAAAGCCGCACTTTTAACATAATATAAGTATGAATGAAACAGGAAGAAAGGGGGATTAAAAACAACTTGACTTTATTAAATTAAAATTTTATTATTCAAAAATCCGCATGGGTTCGCCTTGATAGGCGGGCCTGTTTCGTTCTCAGGGTGATACCATTTGTCAAAAGTGGCAAAACCTGAAGTATGGAAACATGAGAAATTAATTGAAAGGAGAGTGCCACTATGGCCAATGGAATCGTAAAGTGGTTTAACGACCGCAAGGGTTTCGGCTTCATTGAGCAAGAGGATGGTCCGGATGTATTTGTTCATCATTCTGGGATAGATGCTACCGGATTTAGGTCTCTTTCTGAAGGCGACCGGGTTACTTTTGACATAGAGCAGGGGCAAAAGGGTCCTGCTGCGATAAATGTAAAAGTAGTGTAACTGAATATTTTGGTAAAAAAGGGCGTCCCATTCAATTATAATGGAGCGCCCTTTTTTATCACTGAAGTAATAAGCAAATGTGCTTTTTCAGGTGAAAAGGCAGAGCTCGCAGTCCTTGGCGTATTTTATGAAATCCTCGGCTGTCCAGACTGCTGCCCCCTCGATAAGCTTATCCTCATCAATCTCCATCATGTCCACGGTCATTTTGCAGGCAATCAGCTCCACTCCCTCGATCTGGGCCATCTCCTGGAGCTCTCTCAAGCTCGGGATATTTGCCTTGTCGATCTTCTTTTTCATCATGCCCGTAGCGATATTTGACATACCAGGGATCGCCCCCATGACACCGGGGGGAATAAATTTGGCCCTCGCAGCGCCTCCCTTGAGAACCATGTTGAGCCCCATAAATGAATAGAAAATCTTGCTCTCCATTCCCTGACGTGCGGCGTTAATCGCCAGGACCAGAGACGGATAAGCCCCGTCAATTGTGTCCTTCACGCATATAAATGCGGCTTTCTCCTTTTTCTCATCCATAAGCCTCTCTCCTTCGGAACGAAAATGTTGTGGAGCCCCGCAACCCTCTCAAACCACGGGCTGAAACAATGACTCCATTATTAGACAATCAATCTATGATCCGAATATAATCAGTAAATTAAAAGTATCAACCTCACCGCGATAACCAAAATCCACGCATAGGGCATCTTGATGGTGGATCGGGGGATAATCTCCTTGCCCGGGAAAACTATATAAAGGTCAGGCGCGCTTTGAACCGGACATTACCGTTCCAAAACAGAGGTGAGACTTATAGATGCTTTTCAATGGCTCGAAATAACTGGACAGAACGGGACTTACTCCCTGTCAGTCCGGCGTTTATGAGGATGAGTGTCGTGTCGGGACCTTCATATGACAGCCGGATCTTAAATTCAGTGCCGTCCGCAAAACTGCCTTCCACCAGCGCGGATAACCTGTCTACGTTGCTTGTAGCGACCCTTAGCCCCAAATCCTTGATCCCCGCGATAACGGCATCGTAGACCGGCTTGACGTCCTTTGAGAGGATTGTCTCCCAGTAGTTGGGCATGGTTAAGCTTCTTTTTAATTCATAGCGGCTTCCGCCCTTGCTTCCCCCTACCGTGGCTGTGCAGGCGGTCAGGGATACGACTATCGCAAATATAGCGATTCCCAGAGTAAAATCTCTCCTGTCCATAATCATAGCTCCCTCCATGCAGATCAACAATTTCAGTATATGCACCCTTTCATTCTCGGAAAGAGGTTTTAAATAACAATTTTAGGAAGTTAACGCTTCTGTTCGACACTTTCATGTTGGGTTCCCGCTATTTCTATGAGAGACGGGTCGTAATCCTCCACCTTTTGATACCCCAGCAGGTTCAGCAAAGTGGATGCCACGTTTGAAAGACCCTGCCTCTCCAAACGTGCCATTCGATACTCCCCTTGATATTCCGGGTCGTATATGACAAAGGGTACCGGATTCAGGCTATGGGCGGTCCTGGTCTTTTTCGCCCCTGTCTTGTCGATTGTAAACATCTCGTCGGCGTTCCCGTGATCAGCTGTAATTACGGCAATACCCTCAAGGTCCTTAATGACATCCAGCAATTCGCCTACACACCTATCCACGGTCTCCACGGCGATAATAGCCGCCTCCATGGAGCCCGTATGTCCCACCATGTCGCCGTTGGCAAAATTCAACCTCCCGAATCTGTATTGACCGGTTTTCAAAAGATCGATGGCGCAGTCCTTGATCTCCCTTGCCCGCATTTTTGGCGCTTTATCAAATTCAATCCTGTCAGAGGGGATCTCCTTATAGGTCTCAAGGGACTCGTCTATGTATCCCGAGCGGTTACCATTCCAAAAGTATGTTACGTGCCCGTATTTCTGTGTTTCAGACAGGGCGAAGGTCCTTATTTTTTCAGCGCAGAGGTACTCGCCTATTGTGCGGTCAATGGCGGGAGGCTGGACCAGAAATTCGGGTGGAATATGTTTATCCGCGTCATACTCCATCATGCCGGCATAAAGGATGTCAGGCAGTGGTCCCCTGTCAAACTCCTTGAAATCCTTTTCCGTAAAGGCCCGGGATATCTCTATGGCCCTGTCCCCCCTGAAGTTGAAAAAGACCACGGCGTCGCCGTCACGAATCCGCCCCTTGGGCCTGTCGGAATCGTCCACCAGGACAAAGGGATCCAGGTACTGATCGGTTATCTTCGGATCTTCAGCGTATAAGGTCTCTATGGCCTCAACAGCGGATTTGAACCGCCGTCCTTTTCCCATGACATGGGCCTCCCACCCCCTTTTTACTATGCTCCAGTCGGCCTCATATCGATCCATGGTTACCTTCATCCTGCCTCCCCCCGACGCGATGGCATAGTCAAAGCCTTTTTTCCCGGATATGGCCATGAACTTTTCCTGTAGGGGTATAACATAATCCAGGGCGGATCTCTCGTCTACGTCCCGGCCGTCAAGAAGAGGATGTACCCTCACCCTCTTCATCCCCTGATCGGAGCATTTGTCTATCATCAGATACAGGTGTTTAATATTTGAATGGACATCCCCGTCTGAAAGCAACCCTATGAAGTGAATCGTTCCGCTTTTGGAACGCTGAAGTATCTCATTCCATAGCTCCGACTGAAAAACCTTCCCCGTCTCAAAAGCCCTGTTTACGAGAAGGGCCCCCTGTTCAAAAACCCTGCCCGCTCCCAGGGCGTTATGCCCGACCTCGCTGTTGCCCATGTCCTCGTCGGACGGAAGTCCCACCGCAGTGCCATGGGCCTTGAGCTCGGTATACAGTTCTGACCGGAACAATTGATCAAGGGTGGGTGTATGGGCAAGGTATACGGCATTGCTCTCATCCTGCCGGCCAATGCCGATACCGTCCATTATGATCAGGAGAAGGGGGCCTTTTCGTCCTTTGAAGGATTCCAATCTTTGAAGTCTCAATGACATGGCGGATCTCTTTAACCTATCCCCTCTTTATATTTGGCGTCATAAATACTTGCGCATTGATTTCTTGGAAAGCATTATAAATAAGGGTTCAAAGTTTAGTATTCTAAATTACAATATTCACTGTGTTTAGATAAGAATAGAAATCTTTTACCTTAATTTTATGGGCAGGGTCAAGCGAAGAAAAAACCCCTGATCCACCATCAAGATGTCATCTGCTGTGTTGCCTTCGGTCGCTCCTCCCTGCGGCGTATTACTCATACGTCTCAGTCGTCGCTCCTCGGCGCCTTGCAGCTAACACCTTGCTGGCGCCCAGGGTTAACCAAAATCCGTCGCAATTATTATCGAAATAGAAATTTGATGGTGGATTTTGGAACCACGCTCGTCGTTGCTCCGGTTCTTTGGGCGACAAAACCATTAAAATAGATTGCATATATGTCTTAAAAATGACTATATTAATTTTTAATTTCCAGTCGGGATATTACTGTCTATTGTTGAATTTCAGGAGTCATTATGCCGAAAAAAATAGTCATTATCGGCGCAGTGGCCCTCGGGCCAAAGGCAGCATGCAGGTTTAAAAGACTCGAACCCGAGTCAGAGGTAACCATGATCGATCAGAGCGACCTGATCTCTTACGGGGGGTGTGGAATACCCTACTTCATATCAGGTGATGTGAGCGATCCGGGGCAGCTGCAGGCAACCAGCTTTAATATGCTGAGGGATGAAAAATTCTTTCGCGATGCAAAAGATATACTGGTAATGACAAATAGTCGCGCCCTTTCGATCGATAGGGGTTCCAGAAGAGTCCGCACCCTAAACAAAATGAGTGGCATTAACAGGGAGATTCCCTATGACAAGCTTGTACTGGCCACGGGAAGCAGGCCCAAGCGCCTCCCAATACCAGGTTCCGATCTGGACGGCTTCTTTGCCATATCCAATATGAAGGATGCCATAGCGATAAGGGAGATAATCTCCAGCGGGAAGGCTGGGAGCGCTGTGATAATAGGGGCGGGCGCCATAGGACTTGAGATGGCCGAGGCCTTTACGGATTTGTGGGGTATAGAGACCACTGTCGTGGAGATAAGGGACCAGATCCTGCCCGATATTGTCAGCCCGAACCTGGCCCGCATGGCCCGGCATCATATGGAGGAAAAGGGTGTGATCTTTCGTCTCTCGGAGAATGTCCTAAGGATTGAGGGAGAAGGGGCTGTCGATACAGTGGTTACGGATAAGGGGACAATTAAGGCGGACCTCGTTATCACGGCCGTGGGTGTGGAACCCAACTCTGATCTGGCCAGGGATGCGGGGCTGGAAGTCTCGCCTTCAGGGGCTATCATCGTAAACAAAAGGATGCAGACTTCCGACCCGGATATATACGCCGGTGGTGACTGCGTGGAGATAATGAATCTAATAACGGGCAAACCTGGATACTTTCCCCTCGGATCCATGGCAAACAGACAGGGACGCGTCATCGGAACCAACCTGGCGGACGGGGACGCGGAATTTGAAGGCGCGGTCGGGAGCTTTGTGGTCAAGCTCTTTGACATTTCAGTGGCAAGCGCGGGACTCTGCATTGACGGCGCCCGCATGCATGGATTTGACGCCATAAGCGCCTTTATAGTCCAGTTTGACAGGGCCCATTTCTACCCTGAGAAGGATCTGATGTACCTGGAACTCGTGGTGGAAAAGGGGACAAAAAGGGTCCTGGGCATTCAGGGAATCGGGAATACTGGGGAGGGAATGGTGGGCAGGATCGATAGCGTGGCTGCCATATTAAAATACAGGCCTACCACAAAAGAGATCAGCAATCTGGAGATCGCCTATGCCCCCCCATTCTCATCTGCCATGGATATCTTGAACGCCCTGGGAAACACCGCAGAGAATATATTGGAAGGCAAAAACAGGATCATGGACTCGGATGAGTTCTCCAGGCTTTGGGAGAAAAGGGAGGAGGGGGAGGCGCTTTTTTTGGATTGCCGCGGCAGGGGTAACGCTGAACCCTTTCTTGAAAAATACCCCTCACACTGGAAGAGTGTACCCCAGGATGAACTCCGGGCACGAATTGACGAGGTTCCCAGGGATAAAAAGATCCTGTTGATCTGCAATACAGGTGTTCGCTCCTATGAGGCACAGGTTACCCTTGACAATATGGGGATAAGGGACACCTTCAACATTCAGGGCGGAATGGCCGCCCTTAAGAAATGGGGGCTGGATATATAGACGCCGATTGAATCGGGGTACGATAATTGCAATAAATCTTTATCCCTTGGGACATGATGGAAAACGAGAAGATAAGAGAGCTATTGCAACGCATTGAATCAGGTTATTCCCTGCCGACCCTCTCTCCCGTTGCCCTCAAGCTTGTGGAACTGGCTTCTGATGAGAAAAGTTCGGCCACTGACCTCGTTAGGCTTATCGAGAAAGATCCTTCCCTGGCAGTACGCCTCCTCAAACTGGCAAACAGCGCGTTTTTCAGCTCCATCCACGAAATTACAACATTAAATCAAGCAGTTATAAAGATCGGATTTCGCAGGCTGAGAATCATGGCCCTCTCAATTTCCCTCAGGGATACCTTCCCCATGGGCAGGGTTGGACCACTGAACTATGCCAAGTTCTGGCGTACCTCTCTCTACCGCGCCCTGATTGCCAGGTATCTGGCGGATCATATCGCAGGTATCGACCCTGAAGAGGCCTTTATTTCAGGGCTGATATTGGAGATTGGTCTCCTTATCTTTTTTGACCTTTTTGTCAAGGAAAAGGATGAAGACGTCAGCTTTGATCTGGATTCACTGGAAGACCTCCTTGAGTTAGAAAGGAACAGATACGGCCTGGATCACCGCCAGGTGGGCGAAGCAGCCATGAGACACTGGAATTTTCCTGAAGGCATGATTGCCTGCCAGAGGCTAT
Organism: uncultured Desulfobacteraceae bacterium; assembly: GCA_964526655.1. Lineage (GTDB taxonomy): Bacteria > Desulfobacterota > DSM-4660 > Desulfatiglandales > HGW-15 > CAZGIZ01. The sequence goes on from CAZGIZ010000049.1 coordinate 28,064, forward strand.
ATCTCCGAAGGGCGGAGGAGCCGGATACTCCCCTCTTGGTAAAGCTTTGCGAACTCGCAAGGTCTCTCTCAGGGATACTGTTCCTTGAATCCAAGGGCTTTCAATCGATCTACCGGGAGGCTGAAAGATATCTGGGTCTGGATCAGGAGAGCATAAACGAAGCCCTTTTTGGCGTATTTCATCAGGTTGAAGAAATTGCGGAAAACCTTAGCGTTGACGTGGATAGGGAAAAGGATCTGATGATAATAATGGAAAAGGCCAACAAGGCCCTTGGTCAGATATCTGAGAAGATCTCAAAGGGAAAAGAACCCCTTCAGGATGAATCTCCCCCTTCATTTGATTCCCTGCCCAAGGACGGCGAGATTGTGACACACACCCTCCAGGCGGTCGCCCATGAAATCCGCAACCCCCTCCTGGCGGTTGGGGGTTTTGCCCGAAGATTGTCCGCTTCCATGGAACCCTCTTCAAAGGGCGGGAAATATGCCCAGATAATACTGGAAGAAGCGGAGAGGCTGGAAAAGGTCCTTTCCGAGATGACAAAAGAGGAAATAGTAGGATTTTTTGACGATTTTGATGGAAATATGACACCATAACTTAAAATCCCAATTATGCCCAGTAAAGTAAAAACCCTGACAGGACACGGCCTGACAGGGTTTTTAGTTTATTAGGAATGAAGTAAGGAGGGAGACTCCATTTCCTGTTGTAGTGTATTAAAGCAATTATCGTGCCATTTCAGTTGCAATTCTATTAAATTA
>CAZGIZ010000050.1:0-28411 GCA_964526655.1 uncultured Desulfobacteraceae bacterium
CGGGTCCCCGGCTCTTGAGGATTCCCAGGAGGAGGGGCATCTTTTCCCTGCTCTCGACGTGATAGAGCGCCTGGGAGATCTCTTCAACCGTTATCCTGTCGGGATTTAAAATTATCTCCTGGGGCTCATTCATATACTCCCATGCTATCTGCTGGGTGTGGCGATCCAGGGTCGCGCTGAAGAGCATGGTCTGCCGTTCGCTGTATTTTCGCATCCTTTTTATCATCCACCTGATATCCGGCAAGAAACCCATGTCAAGGAGGCGGTCGGCCTCGTCGATGACAAGGATTTCAATCTCCTTGAACTTTAGCTTATCCTGACGGCCGAAATCCATGAGTCTTCCGGGTGTCCCGATTATCATGTCAACACCGGAGCTCAGCATTTTTTCCTGTTTGCCGTAGCTGACGCCCCCGTAAAAGCTGCAGATGCTAAGATCAAGAAATCGGCCCAGGGTCTTGGCTTCCTTTTCTATCTGGGTGGCCAGTTCCCTGGTCGGCACGACAATAAGGGCCTTCTTGGGATGTGTCTTGTCAATGAGGGCCTGGAAAATGGTAATAAGAAAAGCGGCGGTCTTGCCCGTCCCTGTCTGTGATTGGACGCAGACGTCCCTGCCTTCGAGCGAGTGAATAAATGTCTTTTCCTGCACGGGCAGGCATTCCCGGAAACCGGTTGCCGTAATCCCCTTGAGGATGTCCTCGTTGAGGTTAAATTCGGAAAACTTCATATTAGAATACCTCTATCTCCTGGCTGCCGCGGACAAGGGCGCATTGCCTTTTGGAAAAGGCCGTTAAGAAAAAGGGGCCCCTCAAAAAAAGCCGCGGTTATGCCTTTATTTAATTTATCTCTTGCTCGGATAGTAAGATGAGGCTGAAAGCTAAGAACATCGTGAGGAGGGGGAAGTTCCATAGCGGTATGCAGAAAAATAACCATCTGCTCCTGGCAGCCTTAAGGTATTATTCAAGCACAATTCTTCGTTACTGTTATTTCAGGCGCCCGAGGTCTGGCCTTTGGCTATCCATTCATCGATCACATCCTTATCAAACCGCCATACCCTGCCTATTCGAATTGAAGGGATTTTGCCTTCCTTGGATAGCTTGCAAATAGTTATTTCATGTAATTTCAAATACTTCGCCATTTCTTTGGTCGTCATGATCTGTGCCAAGATATGTCCTCCACTGACTCTATGTTATTTTTATCATCTATTGACTCAAACTTAGTTTAATAAAAGGATTTTAAAAAAAATAGCTTTTTATGATTTATATTAGATTCATAATTATTTGGCTTCTAATATAATATAAATTTATAAAAAAACAACCCTAATTTTTATTTATTTATGGATTATGCGGGTTCTTCCGGAAAATGAGTACGCTGATGCATAAAGCCCTAACTGTTTATTGCCTTTTCCCCGGATTATTGCTAATTTTTATTCAATAATAATTAGCACCAGAGGGAGATGATCATGGATGATATATATAGTGAACTCAAGGATAGGGCACGCGCCCTTTTGAGGGGAAAAGACCTCCTCAGCCGACCCGTGCGTATTAGGGCCCGGGCCCTCAGCACTGAGGAGGCGATCGGCAACCCTGAGGCAGATGATTTCCCCCTGCAAAAGGGAAAAGAGAGGCTCATGCAGGCGGAATTCGTAAACGCGTTCGGCCAGGCATTTACAGACCGTTATGGGGATTTTGAAGGCACCCTTGAAGAGGTCCTTGAGATGGATCTGGAAAACAATTACAGGAGGGCCGTATTTGTGGCAACCCTCAACGGTCTCCTGCGGCATATGGGCCTGATAGAAAAGACAATCCATTGCCGCGACCAGGGGCCTGCCAAGTGCGCGGAGGAGCTGAAAGGCTATATCGAAGACCAATACGGGATGATAAAGATCCTGCAGATCGGGTTTCAGCCCCGTATGGTGGAATCCCTTGCCTCCCGGTTTCCGTTGCGCGTTATTGACCTGGACCCGGATAATATGGGAACGCGGAAATTCCAGGTCGATATCGAAGGACAGGAGGCCACGGACGGCGCCGTCCGCTGGGCTGACCTCCTCCTGGTGACAGGGACCACACTCGTAAACAATACCATCGGTCAGTTTCTGAATGACAAACCAGTCCTCTTCTATGGCACCACCATCGCCGGCGCCGCGCACCTTATGAACTGGGACAGATTCTGCGCAAGGGGCGTCTAAAGCCCCTCCTTCCTGATCTTCCTGTAATAGGATTCAGAGAGATAAATGGCGGCCAGGGGATTATGCCCGGTCACCCTGTCCTTCGCGGCCAGGACGGTAGTGGGCCCCTTGGCATATTTGAAAAAGAGTGCATCGTGTCCCACGCAGAGGCCCAAAAGGATGTTCAAATCAGTCTTCTCATGGTTCAACAATTTGGCCTGGAAGATGGGATTGCACATGGACTCATCAATGCCCTGCAAAATTTTTTCATCTTCAGTCAATCCTAAAAAGTCCTTTGAGGTCCTCCCCGCCTTGCAATTCACGGAAACCACCTCGAACCCGCGTTCCTTGAGGATATCCTCCACTATGGCAGCCTCCCTGGAAAGGCCCCCGCAGAAGGCAAGCCCTAATCGGTGATAGTTCATTTTATTGGCAAATTCGCATATCTCTACGATCCTGGTCTTTGTAGGCTGCATCACATAGGGGCGCTGGTGCCGGTTGGCGTAACATTCGGCCTCCTGCCTGGATGCATTCTGGGCGAATTGCAGTATTTCGGGACGATCATATTCCCGGTTGGCCTCTTCGAGCACCTCCCTGCGTGTCAGGGTGGGACAGCCCTTGAAGCTCAGGCCATTCTCATCCATGCATATCTTCTTTTCCATCTCATGCTCACAGGACGCGCATGCTGGTCCGGGCGAGCCTTTTTCTTTTTTCATATTTTCCCCTTTCCTTTCTGTATTCATTTCTTCTCCTTCTTCAGCATATCTTCCAGGCCGGCAAAGGGCCTGTGGGTAACAGCACTGTCCTTTTCATCCTCGACCTTGACATTTTCACCTGCCATATGATCCAGATACCGCCTGTGCTCGTTATCATGACAATAGAGGCACAGGTTCTCCCAGTTGCTCCCGTCAGGAGGGTTATTGTCGTGATCGTGATCCTTGTGATGCACCGTGAGCATGTGGAGGTTCCTTGCCGTGAACTCCCTGCCGCATCGGGCGCACACCCAGGGATGTATCTTCAGGGACTGCTCCCGGTAGCCCTTCATACGCTCCTCCTGGGCCTTCCTGGCACGTCTCACGATCTCATCCTTCTCCTCCTTTTCCAGCCTGCTTCCCTGTGGCCTCCCGGACCTGGTTCTCCTGTAATCCATTTCAGCTCCCTCACCTACCTTAGGCCCTTCTCCTCTTCCCCCTGGTTAAAAACAGAATCAGGAATCCCCTCATTGATCCTGTAATCATAAAACCTTACCGTGATCTCGCCTTTCATTTCACTGGAACCCGCCCTGCCCGGCTCTTCCCAGCCGGGCCTACCGTGGAAGCCTGAAAAACCCTTAAAGCCAGAAAGGTCTACCATTGCCGTGGCCTTTACGGGCATCCAGTACCTGTCCTGGAATTTATCGTATTCAAGATCCACTTGAAAGGATTGTCCCTCCCAGGTCACTATGTCTAATTTGAGGGCTATCCACCTCACCCGGTCAATCCATAGGACAATCTTACGCACCTTTATGCCTTCCTTCCTGGGGACCAGCTCCAGCTTCAAAAGCTCACTGTCTTTCGAGTTCTCCTTCCCGAGCACGGTCATATAGAAATCTTCCGGTCTGAAGTTATTCGGATTTATAAATATACCCTCCCTGGGAAGAATGGCAAAGCCCTTTGATTCCAGGTGGAGCCTGTCCGGCTGCTTAAAAAATGCTTTCACCTCCATCCGGGGCACCCTGAAGGCCTCGATGTCGCTTTCCACACTCAAGAGGACCGTGTAATCCTCAATCTCCGCAAACCTTGACTGCAGGTTGCGGACCACATCCTCCGCCGTGAGATCATCCCCCCGGGCGGGAGAGACCGCTCCCTGGAGAAGCAAGGCCGTCAGGGTCAATAAAAACACTGACAAAAATTTGAACCGGTTTCTCATGACAGGATGTCTCTCCTCTGAAAAATGATGAAGGCCGCCCCGAAGAATATCAGCATGTATAAAAGGAGGTACATGATCGAGAGTACAATATCATAAAGGGGCACTGGATCAAGAAAGGCCATTTCCCAGACCTTTGTATAGGTCGTGAAGAGGAAGGGCCTTATCTTCTCAAATAGGGAGATGGGGGTCTCGGAGATAATCACGGATATGACGACAATGGCCATTGTCCCAATGATGGGCCCGATGGCGTTTTCCACCAGCACGGAGAGCAGGAGGGCCAGTGCCGCCACCACACCCATCGCCAGCATGGCCAGGGGATAGGCGACCAAAAAGCGGCATAGGGCCTGCTCTTTTGAGAGTATCAGGAGCCCTTCCGCCCTCACCAGGAGATCGCCCGTGCCGAAAATAATGATCCCCAGGCCGAGGCTGAGGACGGCAAGGCACAGCACGAGCATCACGGTATAGACCAGGCTGATCGCGGCCTTGGCAGTGATAAGTTTCAACCTGGAAGGCGGCCTGATGAGCACCATGCGCAATGTTCCTGACGTAGCCTCGCCCGCCACCTGGTCCCCTGCCACCAGGGCGATGAAGAAGGGTATGTGGACCATGAGGGAATACATAACAAGCTGGGACACGAAAAACCCGTTCAGGAGGTTGCCCATGATATAGAAATTGTTTTCCAGGAGGCCGTAGCTTGTGGAGCCCGTCAGGAACCGGCCTTTGTCCAGATTGAGGCCGATGAACACAAGGGGCAGGAGCACGGATATAGCTATAAAGCCTATATAGGTCCTCCCCTTACGGAAGGTCTTGATCCACTCCAGGTGAATGAGCCTAAACATGATCGGCCCCTAACAGGGAAAGGAAAAAGTCCTCCAGGGACCTCCGCGGCTGGATCGCGAAGATCTGAAAACCCGAGCCTACCAGGATTTCCGCCATCTTCGGGACCTGTTGCTCCGCTATCTTTACTGTCATGGTATCTGAAAAGGCCTCGACCGATTCAACCCACTCCCTGGACTTCAAAAGCTCCGCCGCCTCCCCGGGCCGGTCCACCTTGACGCTGAAGAGGCTGCTCTCCCTGTTGAGGAGCTCTCTTACTCCGCCCTGAACCACGAGCCTGCCCCTGTCAATGATGGCCATTTTCCCGCACATCTGCTCGACTTCGTGAAGTATGTGAGAAGAGAGGAAGATGGTCAGGCCCTGTGCGGCAAGGTCTATTATAAGGCGCCGTATCTCCTTGATGCCCTTCGGGTCCAGGCCTGCCGTGGGCTCATCCAGGATGATCAATTCGGGATTCCCCAGGAGGGCCTGGGCCACTCCCAGCCTCTGCTTCATCCCCTGGGAAAAGGTCCTGACCTTGTCATCCCCGCGTTTAAGCAGGGCCACGATGTCGAGCACGCGATCAATGTCCCTGGTGTCCGGACGGCCGCTGGACAGGGTCGCGAATATCCCAAGGTTCTGGCGTGCGGTCAGGTATTCGTAGAAACTCGGCCTTTCAACAAGGGCCCCGATCCGCATCAGGAGATCCTCCCTGTCCCTTTTAAGGGTCCTGTCAAAAAGCCTTATCTCGCCCTTCGTAGGCCTGACGAGGCCCAGGATCATGCGGATTGCGGTGCTCTTGCCCGCACCGTTGGGTCCTAAAAAGCCGAAGACCTCGCCCCTCCTTACGCTGAGATTGAGGTCCTCAACAGCGGTAACCCTCCTGAATTTCTTGGTCAGATTGTGGGTATCAAGGATAATATCCTCATCCATTTCATCGGACTCCCCTGGACTGAGTGGCTCAAGATCCTATATGTTACCTCTCAGCCTATTTGTTAAGCCCGCATCTTAACATTTAAGACCCTGTTTTTTAAAGCGTTTTTTTTCTTTTTTACGCCATGAGCCAGGGGTACGATTTTCCTTGACATTAAGACATGCCGTTCTATCCTCATTAAGGGAGTTATTTTCTCCAGGATCCCGGTGGTCCCGGAGCTTCATGAATCACTCACTTAAAGGGTCAAGGAAAGGAGGCCAAACATGGATAAGATTCTTCGCATCGATATGGGAGCGGAAGGCGGGCCCAGGGCCAGTGAAACAGCCCTGGGCGAATACGCCGGGTTAGGCGGCAGGGCCCTGACTTCGGCGATTATTTCCAAAGAGGTTCCCCCTCTGTGTCATCCCCTGGGTGAAGATAATAAACTGGTCATAGCCCCCGGGTTATTGAGCGGGACCATCGCAGCCATGTCCGGCCGCATTTCCGTGGGCTGTAAAAGTCCCCTTACCGGAGGCATTAAAGAGGCCAACTCAGGGGGCCAGCCTTCCCAGGTCCTTGCCAGGCTGGGGTATGCGGCCATTGTGCTGGAAGGCAGGCCTCCTGACAAAGCCCTCTATAAGATCTTTATCAACAAGGACGGGGTGGAGATAAATCCCGATCAGGGCCTCTCAATGTTAGGCAATTATGACCTTGTGGAGAAAATGAGGGGTCAATACGGGGACAAGATCGCATGTATCTCCATAGGACCTGCGGGTGAGATGAAGATGGCCGCCGCCTCCGTAGCCTGTACGGACATGGAACTGAGACCCACGCGGCACGCGGGCCGGGGAGGTGTGGGCGCCGTCATGGGCGCGAAGGGCGTGAAAGTTATCGTGCTCGATGATTCAGACATGAAAATGAGGAGCCCCAAGGACCCGGACGCCTTTAAAGAGGCCAACAAGAGATGGGTGGACGGCCTGAAAAAACACCCCGTCACCAGTGAGGCCCTGCCCTCCTACGGGACCAACGTCCTTACGAACATCATCAATGAGGCAGGCGCCTATCCGACCAATAATTTCTCCTCGGGCCGCTTTGAAGGCGCCTCCAATATCAGCGGTGAGACCATGGCAGAGACCGAGACATCCCGGGGAGGGCTTGCGACCCACGGGTGTCACAGGGGGTGCATCATCAGGTGCTCCGGTGTCTACAACGACAAGGATGGAAAGTTCCTCACCAAACAGCCGGAGTATGAAACAGTCTGGGCCCACGGCGGCAATTGCGGGATCGACAACATGGACGCAATCGCCATGATGGACCGCCTGGACGACGATTACGGACTGGATACCATTGAAATGGGTGCCACCATAGGCGTGGCCATGGAGGCAGGCCTGGCAAAATTCGGCGACGCGGACGCAGCCATTGACCTGGTCAAGGAGGTGGGGAAAGGGACTCCCCTGGGACGCGTCCTGGGGAACGGGGCCGAGGTGACCGGCAGGGTATTCGCCGTGGAAAGGGTGCCCGTTGTCAAGGGCCAGGCAATGCCGGCCTATGACCCAAGGGCCGTTCAGGGGATAGGTGTAACATACGCCACAAGCACCATGGGGGCCGACCATACGGCCGGTTACGCCATAGCCACCAACATCCTGAAGGTCGGAGGCGATGTCGATCCCTTGAAGCCGGAAGGACAGGTGGATCTCTCAAGAAACCTGCAGATCGCGACGGCGGCTGTTGATTCCGCGGGAATGTGCCTCTTCATAGCATTCGCGGTCCTGGATCAGCCCGAGACATTTCAGGCCCTGATCGATATGATCAACGCCTTTTACGGCATGAACCTGACCGCAGCCGACATAGCGGAGCTGGGGAAATCTGTTCTCAAGACCGAGAGGGAATTCAATTTTAGGGCCGGTCTTAATGAAAAGCACGATCGATTGCCGGAATATTTCAAGAAAATCCCCTTACCGCCCCACAATATCAAATTCCAGGTCAAAGATGAGGAACTGGATACCCTTTTTAACTGGTAGGATAGGTAATTTCCCCTTTTTAATCCATGGGGAGAGTCGAGATGAAGGACTCTCCCCTTCTTCCCTCGGGGTTGAAAATTGTCTTCGGATCTTATTGATGGAAACCTGAGCCTTTATTTCGAAGAGAGGATGATCTCAAGGTTTTTTCAGCTCCTGCAAAGGGGTTTCATCATGGAGGCCAGGGTAGGTTGCAGCATAAAGGACCTGTTCTGCCTCCAGTTCGGCATCAGTCCAGACTACTTTGATGAAAGGATACAGACGATTTTTCTGGATGGCAATCCCGTGGACGACGCGGATACCGCCATGGTAAGGGAAGGGTCACACATCGCCCTTTCCGCGGCCATGCCCGGGCTGGTCGGCGCGGTCCTTAGAAAGGGAGGATTTTATTCCCCCATGCGGAGGGAGATATCTTACAGGGAAGAGGGGATGTCCGGTTCCCTTGAGCAAGGCCTTGTGAACATAAAGCTCTTCAACCTCCTGCTAAAGGATCTGGGGCCGGCCTTTCTGGAACGTGGAATCGGGATCAAGGGCAATGACCTTGAAGATTTCTTTAAAAGGCAGGCAGGGGATTTCTGGATGGGGTTGAGGGAGGCATCAATGGACGGAAAGGGGATTGACAGGGACGGGCTATTGAAAATGAGATTCCCGAACATGATTATCCTGCTGAAGGTCCGGCCCCTCACCCACCTGCTATAGGGGGAAAGACACCCACCCTGTCGCCCTCTTTCAGGACTTCGTCACCTTTGGCATGCACCCCGTTAAGGAATATGATAGCCACTGAATCGGCAGGGACCCCATATCGCCTAAGGAGGTCGTTGATCGAGGTCCCCTCTCCCACGTCAACCGTGAGGCCGTTTCCGCCTGTCTTCGGGGCGTGCCGCGAGAGGGATGCATATAGTCTGAAATCAATTTTCATTTTTTCCCAAGGGAGCCCTTTCTTGAGGGATGATTCTACGGGCAGAGAAACATTCTATCAGTATTGCCTGATACTTGGCAATGATCAATATCCCTGGTCGCACCCCGAGGAGATATCCCGTCCACATAAAGCATGAATTAAGACAACTGCGCAACCTCCCTGTCTAAAAACAGCCCTTTCCACCAAAAACAGCAATCTATTTCAAGTCCTATAGGCCCTTAAAATCTTTAAAGTAATATGAATAAAATGCCGAACTTAAAATAGATTATTAAAATCCTGTTATTTACATCGCCTAACTGGTCTATGAGCAGTCGAAAATGCGTTTCAAAAACAATGGGGCTGTGAAATTAGTGTCTGTAAAATTCAACCTTAAAAGGCTCTTAATCTTTTTAACACTGGCATGTGCGCTTTTTAACGGTTGCAAGGGCGAACAGGCCAGGGTCCATCGGGTTCATATACTCTCCGGTTTGGACAATTTCGTCGATATAGCGGACGGGTTCAAGAGGGCGATGACCGCCTTGGGTTACGTCGAGGGTAGAGATATCGTATACATTGTCCACAGGACAGGCGATGACCTTGAAAAATGGCGAAATGAAAACAGGATTGCCTCTGAAAGGTCTGACCTGATTTTTGCATTTCCCACTATTTCTGCCCTGGAGGCCAAGAGGGCCGCCCAAGGGACAAAAACCCCCGTGGTCTTCGCCCTGGCAGGAATTGAAGGGAATAATCTTGTTGACAGCCTCCACAGACCGGGGGGAAATATTTCAGGTGTAAGGTTCCCGGGACCCGAGGCCACAGGCAAACGGCTGGAGATCCTCCGGGAGTTCATGCCGGGAGCCAGGAGGGTTTTGATAACCTACGATCCGGATTATCCAACTATACCCGAGGCGCTGGAAGAACTGAAATCCACTGCTTCGTTACTTGACGTAACGCTGATAAAAGAGCCCGTAAAAAACATCAGGGAACTTGACGCACTCCTCAGGAAAAGGGACGCATCCAATAATATCGATTTTGACGCTATCCTGATTATGCCCGAGGCCCTTACACAGTCTCCCGACTGCTGGGCACTGATCACCCGATTTGCGGCCGAACATAGACTGCCCATCGCAGGGGCCCTGTGCCAGACTGCCAATGAGGGGGCCCTTTTTGCCTATGCCCCTGACCTCTCAGAGATAGGCATGCTGGCGGCCTCGATAGCCGATAAGATATTTAAAGGCGTCCCTGCTGGTGAAATCATGGTTATCACCCCAAAATCACGTTTATGGCTGAATTATAGGGTCGCTGAGAAGTTGGGACTGAAAGTCAGCACAGGATTGTTATGCAGGGCGGATAGGATTATCCGCTGACACTTAGGAGCTTTAAAATGGAACACATGAAAAAGATCTTTACAATAATCATGGTCCTTATGTTGACGGGCCTTTTACTTTTGAGCGGCTGCGGTGGAAGTCCTGAAAAAGTATACAGGATCGGTATCCTGTCGGGGTTAGACTACATTGTCGACATAGCCGAAGGCTTCAAGGCCAAAATGAGGGAGTTGGGGTACATCGAGGGCGAGAATATCTCATACGAAATAAACAGGACAAACTTTGAGCCTGAAAGGGAGAAACAGATTATAAAAAAATTCATTTCTGACAGGGTCGATCTTATTTTCACCTTCCCAACCGAGGTCTCCATAGCTGCGAAGAAGGCCGCTCAAGAAACGGGCATCCCCGTGCTCTTTGCCTTTGCCAATATTGAAGATACGGGTCTTGTGGAGAGCGTGCGACGGCCCGGCGGAAATATAACAGGGGTTCGTTACCCAGGCCCTGATATTGCGATCAAGCGTTTTGAGATTATGCTGGAGTTCGTTCCAGGGGCCAAACGTATATTGATCCCCTTTCAGCGGGGTTACCCTATTGTTGCCAGCCAGATGGATGCGCTTCGGCCAAGGGCCCAGTCCCTGGATATCGAGTTGTTGGAGGCCCCGGCCTCCAACGCGGAAGAGCTTCAAAAGGACCTTATGAAGAGATTTAATTCAGCGGATACTGGCATAGACGCGATCCTGTTCATAGCCGAACCCCTTGCCGTGACGCCCGACGCCTTCGCCGTGATCGGCGAATTTGCGGCAAAACGCAAATTGCCCGTGGGCGGCGCGTTAATGACAGTGGGAAAATACAGCTCTATTTTTGGTGTGAATGTCGAGATCCATAGGGCGGGCGAAGATGCCGCCGTCCTGGCGGACAAGATCCTTAGGGGCATACCGGCTGAAACCATTCCGGTCGTATCCTCGGAGAGCTATTTTGAGATTAACTACAGGGCCGCTCTGGACCTGGGGATCGAGGTCAACGAGGGATTGCTTAGCAGGGCGGACAGGATATTACGTTAGGCCCTCTGATAATTAAAAATATTCGATTTATAGGCAGACAGAAAAGGATGTCAAAAAAAGCCCGATCAAAAAAGAGAAAGCGTTTTCGCAGCCTTACTGTCTCCCTGGCTATTGCATTTCTTACCCTGATTCTCGGGGTCCTGTTCATTTCCAGTTCCCTGGAGGTATACTCCGGTATCAAAACCCAACGAAAAGTCGTTGCCAATCAGCAGCAATTAATTGCCCAGGACGCGGCAAGAAAAGTCAATGCCTTTATCCAGGAAAAATTAATCATGCTCGAGGCCGCGGCAAGTATTGGAAATCTCCTAAATGCGCATCAGGAGGAGCAGAGGCTTGTCCTGGAGAAGCTGATCGGCCTTGAACCCGCCTTCCGCCAGTTGGCGCTCCTGGATGAGAAGGCCAGAGAAGTCACCAGGACCTCCCGTCTGTCAAGCTTCATTGCAAGCCGGATAAATAGGCGGGATACGGGGAAGATCTTCCTCCAAGTGAGGCAGGGAAGGAATTATATCACACCCGTGTATATTGATGAAATTACCAGTGAACCCCTCGTGCAGATGGCTGTCCCCGTCACCGACGTATTCAAGGATTTCAAAGGTGTACTGATCGCGGAGCTGAACCTGAAGTTCATATGGGATCTGATAGGCAGGATTAAGATCGGTAAAAGAGGCGTGGCCTATGTGGTAGATAAAAACGGCAATCTGATAGCCTTTGGCGATATCAGCCGCGTCTTAAAGGGGGAAAATCTGAGTTACCTGCCTGAGGTATCCGAATTTGTCCTGGGGGATGAGTTGACCCACAGGAGCAGCGCAGATATATCAAAAGGCATCCAAAAAACCCTGGTCGTATCAAACCATGCCCATCTCGGCAGTCCCGACTGGGCGGTTGTTGTTGAGATGCCGGTCTCCGAGGCGTACGAAACCGTATTTTCTCAGATCAAGCTGACCCTGCTTATCATGCTCACGAGCTTTATGCTGGCGGTGGGGGCGGGCATCTACCTCTCGAAAAGGATAACAAGGCCGATCATAGCCCTGAGAGACGCAGCCAGAAAAATCGGCGAGGGCAACCTGGATACCCACCTAAAGGTGACATCAAACGATGAAACAGGAGAGCTGGCCATTGGTTTCAACCAGATGGTCAAGGACCTCAAAAGGACAACGGTCTCCAGGGATGAACTTGCCGATGAGGTCCTTGAACGCAAGAAGACCCAGGAGGCCCTGATCGTCGCCAAGAGGCAGGCCGAAGAGGCCTCCCAGGCGAAGAGCCAGTTCTTGGCGAACATGTCCCATGAAATCCGGACCCCCATGAACGCGATCATCGGGTTTACGGATCTACTGAATGAGACATGGCTTGATCCGATACAGAGGGACTATGTAAAGACCATACGCGATAGCGGCAAGGCCCTGCTCGTACTTATCAACGACATCCTTGACCTCTCAAAGATTGAGGAGAGCCTTCTGGAGCTTGAGTGCATTGTCTTTGATTTCGAGTACCTCATTAAGAGCATCTTTAAAATGATCCGCTCAAAGATGGTCGGTAGCTCCCTTGACCTCCTGTACCGGATGGAAGAGGGGCCCAGATATTTCAAGGGCGATCCGACTCGTATCCGTCAGATATTGACAAATCTCATCGGCAACGCCATCAAGTTCACAAAGGAAGGGCAGATATATGTAAAGATAGGCATGGACGATAGCGACGGGCAGGGAAAAGGGAAGCCGGGCCTGATCCGTACCCTGAAAGTTGCGGTAAATGACACCGGGATCGGCATCCCGGAAGACAAAAGGGATATGATATTCGAGTCCTTTACCCAGGTTGACGCCTCAACGACCCGCAAATACGGGGGAACAGGATTGGGGTTATCGATTACAAAGGCACTTGTGGAAAAGATGGGCGGCGATATCCGTGTGGAATCAGGGGAAGGAGGAGGGAGCCGGTTTATATTTACATTAAAGCTGGAGCAGGCAAGCCCTGTGGTTGAAAGCGAAATTGCGCCAGTGAATCTCAAATCACTCGAAGGGAAGAGGGTCGCAATAATTGACGATAATCAGGACGCAGGGGAAATATTAAAGGAATATTGCTTAAGCGTCAAAATGGAGATCTCTTTCGTCGCCCGGTCGGCAAAGGAGGCCCTATCTCTGCTCGCCTCAACAGAGACGCTCCCTGACCTTATCATCAGTGACATGATGATGCCGGGGATGGATGGTTACAGCCTTATCGGCAAGATCCGGGATGACGACAGATTCAGGCACATAAAGGTCATATCCGCCACCTCCAACGCCCTTCCCGGTCAATCGATGCGGGCCAGATTGAAGGGATTCGACGGGTATTTATCAAAGCCTATTATCCATGAAGAGCTGATAAATGTTATCAAGGCTGTATTAGGGGACAACCGGAGGGAAGGCGGCCAGATTATCACCCGTCACCTGGCTGAGGAGATCTCCCTCAAGGGAAGGAAGGTGCTGATAGTTGAGGATAACCCCATCAACATGAAACTCATGGAGAAGGTTTTTCAGAAACTGGGGATTATTATTGATGAGGCGAAAAATGGGAGGGAGGCCGTCGATAAGCTGAGACAAAGAAACTGGTACAATATCGTGTTCATGGACGTCCAGATGCCGGAGATGAACGGAATTGAGGCGACGGAGATAATCCGGAACGAGATAAGCAGGGAACTGCCCATTATAGCCCTGACCGCCGCGGTCATGAAACAGGATCAGGAACTGGCCCTTTCAGCCGGGATGAACGATTTCATATCAAAGCCCGTCAACGTGGATAGGTTAAAACAAGTCCTGCATCAGTATTGCGTATAAGGGTCAGGGCATCCCGGCCCTCTTCCCGTGGAAGAAGGAGTAGACAATGGGGATTATCAAGAGGGTCACTATGGTGCTCGTCAACAGCCCTCCGATAATCACGGTACCCAGGGGCCGCCAGGCCTCCCCCCCTTCCCCGCCTGCAAAGGCCATTGGAAGCATGCCGAAAATTGTGGTAGCAGCGGTCATCAGGACCGGCCTCAGCCTCCGGGTCCCCGATACCATGATGGCCTGGTAAAGGTCCATACCCCTTTGCCGAACCATGCGATTCATGAAATCAACCAGTACGATCCCGTTATTGACAACGATCCCCACTAACATGACAAGGCCCAGTAGGCTTATAAGGGAAAGGGGGATCCCCCTGATCAGCAGTGCCCAGAGGACCCCCGTAATGGCAGGGGGAAGGGAAAACATGATGATAAAGGGATCAAGGAGGTTTTCAAATTGTGCCGCCATTACCATGTAGACCAGCATCACACCCATCACGAGCAAGAGGCCGATATCCCGGAAGGCCTTCCTCTGCTCCTCGAACTCGCCGGCCCATGAGGTGTGGACCCCGGGCGGATATCCCATCTGTTTGATCTCCCCTTCAAGGTCCCGGGCCACCTCCCCAAGACTCCTGCCGTAGACCCCGCATTTCACCTCCACGAGCCGCTCCCTGTTTTTCCGCTGGATCTCAAGAGGCCCCATCTCCTGCCTCACCCGGGCGATATCCCTTAACCTTACGGAGGAACCCATGGCCGTCTTGATGGGGATATCCCCGATCTCCCGGATGCTTTCCCTGTCCTCCTCCGGCAGGCTGACCCGGATATCCAGATTGTCCCCATCCTCCCTGAACTTTGTCGCAACAACTCCATGATACAGGGAACGCAGCCCTTCGGCAAAGGAAGCAGCCGTGATACCCGACAGGGCCGACTTTTCACGATCCAGCTCCACCCAGAGCTCCGGCCGCGGCTCCCTGGAAGAGATGCCCACATTGACTGCCCCGGGGATGTTGGCGAGCCGTTCTGAAATGGCTTGAGCCGTAGCGATATTAGTTTCGAGGTCCGGGCCGGAGACCTCGAGCGTCAATCCGTCGCTGTCTCCAAAAAAGGCCTTTTGCATGGCGCTGTTGGCGCTTACCCTGACCTCTGAAAAATCCGATATTTCCCTTTCTATGCGTTCCTTTACCTCCCTTGCTATCTCGGAAGCGGATCTTTTCCGGTCCTTTTTTCCCACGAGCTTTGCCCATATCGTGAGGGAATTGCTCCCCTCCTCGATCCCCTGGGCCGTCAGCATGCCCGTGCTGCTCTGACCGCAAAGGCCGGCCGTGGATTTTACTTCCGGTATCTCCTCCTTGAGTATCCTGAGGATACCTTCCGCAACCTGGCCCGTACGCTCAACCCTGGTTCCGGCTGGCAGCCGGGCTGAAATATCAATATCGCCGCTGTCCACCCTGGGCATGAATTCACTGCCTGTGAAGGGAATTATTCCGAGACTTACAAAAAATAGAAAGGCAATTACAACAATGAACATGACGCGGTGTTTAAGGGCCGCGCCTAATATCCTCCCGTAGCCCCTCTCGAGAACCGCGAATGATCTCCCGGAAAGGTCGCCCAGCCTGGATATCAGGCTGTTTCTTCCGGGCAGGGATTTACCTTGCTTCAGGAGATAGGCCGAGGCCATGGGAACAAAGATCATCGCTGCCAAAAAGGAGGCGGAAATCGTTAATAGGAGGAGAAATCCAAACTGGCCAAAGAAGATCCCCACGACCCCCTTTACAAGAAACAAGGGGACAAAAATGACGAGGGTGGTCAGGGTGGAGGCCCCGATCGCCAGACCCACCTCGGAGGTCCCTGTGATCGCGCCCTGTTCGGGCGAAAGGCCCTCATCCCTGTGCCGGACGATATTTTCCAGGACGACTATCGAATTATCCACCACCATCCCGATGGCCACCGTGAGACTCATCAGGGATACCAGGTTTATGGTGAATCCCCTGAGATACATGAATGGAAAGCTCATGATTAGGGAGATGGGGATGGACATGGTAAGGATCAGGCTTGTCCTCAGCCTCCCTAAAAAGAGGACACACACAAGGACCACCATGATACCGCCCAAAAAAATGGTGTCTTTCAGCGTGCCGAGCCAGTTAAGGATCGTGCCTGCATCATCCCTGATAATATCGATCTTCACATCCCGAGGGAGCCCTTTTTCAATCTCGGAAAGGCGCTCCTTTATGCTTTCCACCAGCCTTACCGTATTCGCCCCGGATTGTTTCTGGACCATCACCACCATTCCCGGCCCCTCATTCCCCCATCCCAGCTCGCTCACCTCTTCATATCCTGCCTGGACATCAGCCACGTCCTTTAATCGCACCAGGGCCGTGCCCGCCTGGGCGACCACCAGATCACCGATTTCATCGACAGTGTAAAACTTTTGGGGAATGCGGAGGTGATACTCCTGCCGGCCGATCTCTACTGAGCCGGCCGGGATATTGACATTCTGCGCTGCCAGGACCCGGCCCACTTCGTTCGCCGAGATCCTGTAGGCCTCGACCTTCCGGGGATCCAGATGGACATTGATCTGCCGGCCGGCTCCCCCATAATAACTCAGGGAGCCTACCCCCGGGATTTGCTTCAGACGCTCCGAGATTGATTTATCCACAATGTCATGGAGTTTCGGGTAGCTTTCCCCCGCCGTGACTGTGAAGACCATAACAGGGGACATGGCGCTCGAAAACTTCAGTATGACAGGTTCCTCGGCCCCTGGGGCGTATTCCTTCAGTGTCTGGCGGGCCATGTTTAGTCTGTCCCGCACGTCAGCGGCCGCACTGTCCAGGTCCTGTCCCCAATCAAACACGCAGGTTATCAGGGCCATGTTGTCCTTGGACAGGGAATCAAGGCGATCAAGGCCGCTTACCATGCTGAGATCGTCTTCAAGATGGGTGACGATGTCCGATTCCACGTCCGAGGCGGAGGCCCCGGGATAACCGACAATTACCGTGACGGCAGGAGGCTCAACATCAGGAAGGAGGGCCACGTCGAGCCGTGAGAAGGCCGTCACGCCTATGAGGATGAAGGCCACGAAAAACATGATCACGGCTATGGGTCTTTTGACTGCCAGCTCAGGAACAGACATCTCGGATCCTCACAGCTCGCCCTTGTCCGGCCTTTTTTCGTCCCTGATTTGCACGGCGCTTCCGTCATGAATTCGATCAACGCCGCTCATCACGACCATGTCCCCTGCAAGAAGGCCTTCCCGGACTTCCACGTAATAGTCCTGTGCGGAGCCGGTTTTTACAGGCCTTTTGACCGCCTTTCCCTCTTCAACGAGAAACACATAGTCTCCTACAGGGCTCATCGTCCTAAGGAGGGCCCTTCTGGGAACGGCAAGGGCCGAACGCTCGACCGTGTTAAACCTGACCCGGCAATACATCCCGTCTATAAGCTTTTCAGCGGGATTATCAATCTCGACGCGCACTGTAAAGGTATGTACGAGGGGGTTCACCATGGAATTCACGGCGACGACCCTTCCCTTGAATGACATACCCTTAAGGGCGTCAACCTGAAGCTCCGAATCCATCCCGACATGTATAAGACCGAAGGCCTTTGCGCTGATGTCCACATCAGCTACCAGGTGAGTATTGTCCACTATCTTGAAGAGTGCCATGCCGGGCGCCACGGTCTGACCCAGTTCCACATTGCGCATGACCACGGTACCGTCGATGGGCGCGCGAATCGTCGTGTCATGCAAACCCTGCATGGCCTGGGTCAGGGATTCCTGGGCCTGCCTGACCCTGGACCTGGCCAGGTTCAGGGCCGTGGGGGTCGGACCGGCCTCGGCCTTTTTCAGGTTTTCCTGAGCGGCCTGATATCCGTAAAGGGCGGCCTCATAATTTGCCTCCACGGTCTTAAAATCGCTCTCAGAGACGGCCTTGTCTTTAAAGAGCGATCTGAGCCTCTCGTAGTTTCGCTCAGCCTCCTCAAGCCGGGTCTTTGCCTGAGCCGTTGTGGCCTTTAAGGAGGCGACGTCCTCGGGCCTGCTCCAGGCCATGAGATCATCGAGTCCCGCCCTGGTCGTGTCCAGGGCGGCTCGGGCCTGGCCCACCGCAAGTTCATAATGGGTAGGGTCTACCTGTGCTAATGGCTGGCCCTTATCAACCCGGCTCCCCATGTCCGATAGAATGCTTTTTATGTTTCCGCTTGCATTGGAAGAGACCAGGCTGCATGTCTTTGCCTTCAAAAAGGCCACCCCCGTGACCTCATCCTGAAAGGAACGGACACCCACCCGATGGACCTGGACCGGTACGGGTATCTCTCTTGATACGGGTTCCGCCTGCGTGGTCCTCGAATGTATCTGATTTATAAAGACGACCCCGGCGCCCAACGCGATCACACAGGCCATAATCAATATGATCCCTCTAATGCCGATGATCGTCCTTTTCTTTTGTTTGGTATGCAAGTCAGTAACTCCGTATTTTTTTTAAAATCAGGTTCTTCCGGTTAATGAGTACGCTAAATCATAGATAATACTTCTTGAAATAAGGGTCATGACGTCTTTTCGCAGTGACTGGCGGGAGGCCTTCGTCATTTCAGGATGTTAGGGAATGGGGGACCCCCCTTCCGGGCCGTAGGCCCTACAGGCCGGAGGCTGGCTCACGATCCGAAGGATCGGGAGAACAGCGGAGGGGGGAGGCTTGCCCGCCGGTTTTTTGGCGGCGGGCTTCACCCGTCCCTAACATCTTGAAATGACCAGGCCGGGAGACTCGGAATCGGAGAAAAGATGTCATGACCCGTCGGGTATCCATAAGACTTTTATATTTTAATTTGAGTCGTACTCATAAACCGGAAGAACCAAAAATCAGATCCCTGTCGAAAGATGCGCGACAGGCTATTTTTTAAAAATACCGTGAAAGAGGATGTGAAACAGGGTATCAATGCTCCTCTCGGTCACGGCCATATCTTTCTCAGAGGCCCAGACATATTCAAAGCCCTTAAACGCCGTGACAATTGCAAAGGAGGTGAGCTCAACATCCTCGATATCAAAGGTCCCGTTTAATACGCCTTCCCTCAGTATCCCTTCGATAATTGCAATTTCCTCCTGGTCGTGTCTCCTTCTCACCCTGTCAAAGAAGCCATACTGTTCCATATATTCGTCCTGAAGGAAGGTGTAGTAGTTGCCCAGACGATAGAGTATTTTCATGCGGGTAAGGGAGTAGGTGCGCAGCTTATTCTCTGGTGTATCCTGTTCAAGCACGGCCCTCCTTATCTCATCCAGGGCCGACTCGATTTCCTCCTCCACAACGGCCTGGACTATCTCCTCCTTGCTCTTGAAATAGTAATAGATGGAGCTCTTGGCCTTTCCGGCCTCGAGGGCGATATCCTCCATCGTGGTCTTTCTGAGGGTGTATTTTGCAAAGACCCTCCGCGCGGCTTCCACGATGGACTCCCTATTATCCTTTTCCTTTTCTTGCATTTTCAGGCGGGCCCCCTGTTTCGATTTTTCGACCAATTTGATCGTTTAGTCGAAAATAATACAGGGGGATTCAATTGTCAAGCCCTTTTGGAAGGTGGGTTTTTGAGGGTATATTCTTTTTAGTGGATAATTAAACCTTATATTACATAAAAAATGGCAATTTTTCTAAATGCCTCGGATTCGCGCTACCCATTGTCATCCATGGTAATACCACTCTCCTTCAACTGTTTCATAATCCATTCCCTGGCTACTTCAGGATCACGGAAGGGCCTTAATTTCCTGCCGGTGAACTCCGCGTAGGATGATGCCTGCCTCAGGACACCAAATATATAGTCGGAAGACACTATTGCAGCTTCACATATGATTCTCTTGTTCCATTTTTCAAAATAATCCGTAATCCGCTCAATGTCCCTGGTGGAACGTTCCACAGCGACAGACCTGCCGTCCATCAGTACAGCCACTCTTTCAGGGACCAAAGGGTCATTAAAGGCCCTTTCAAAGAGTCCAAGGAATTCTTCCATAGGGTATTCGCCTTCCAGATAGACCTTCAGGATTGGGCCATCTATACGGTATCTTAATTTTCCGATCGTCTCCGGCACTGCAACGCTACCTCCAATTCCAAAGTCTAAAAATATCTATCAGGTCAAAAGGGTCCCACGAGTCCTGGTAGCCTGGTCTCTTTATACCATTGAGAAACCGAAATCTTACCCGATAAATCCTATATAGTGATTTTAATTTTTCATTGAATTTTAGTCTTATTTTAAATACCAGGAGGAAAATAAAAGACGGGGCGGCGTGGACGGGCAAGGGTCTTTCCAGCCGGCCCGGGGTCGGTAAAAGGAGGGAAACAAAGGTCAGGTAAAATACAATACAACACATGATTCACCTTCTCCCTTTTCCGCCCTCCCAGTTGGAAAAGTTCTTGTCGTGATCTCAATTTATCGCTCATTTTGATATGCCTATCCGAGCGTATATATATTTTTATAATATTATTCTCATCATTTGTCAATAAACTCAGGAGGTTGGTGGCATCCTGACGTGAAGCCTCATAAGAATATGATCAGTGTTTTCAAGACGATGGACAATTTGAAATAAAATGGGGTTAGAAAAAAATCTATCATTGACACTCTTTTCAACCGAAAAATCCGCCAGGGCAGGGCTCTCGTGGTTACGGCTAATGAAATGACGGATTTTAAAATGTGGAAAGCAAGGCGCCTGCCAGTAAAAACAAGGCCCCCACAGTTTTTTTCAGGGTAATGGGGTCATGGGGGGACGCTAACAGACCAAAGTGACTCAGAAACATGGAAGTCAGAATTTGCCCGGCTATTCCGAGAATGAAAAAATTCCTTGCCCCGATCTTGGGGATTAGAAATGTGGTTCCGAGGACCATGAATGCCGCCGCGAAACCCGGCAGGAAAAGATAGGCCGGCAAATTTCTGACTTTGAAAAAGGTCCTGTAGTCGCCGAATACAAAAAGCAGGACGATCGTCGTAATCAGGGCAATGAAAAAAAACGGTATGAGCGCCGTTATGGGCGAGCCCAGATACCCGGCTACCACGCTGTTTGCGGGCATGTAGATCGCTAACATGATGCCCAAGAAAACCGCGAGAGTTATGAGGAACATTTGCATAATATTATTCTCCTGCTTTATCATCTTTTGTTAAATCAAGGGTTTAGCCTTACGACCAAAGGGAATACCCAGCTTTCTCATCCTCTTCCTAAGGGTTGAGGGATTGATCTGCAGCAACCCGGCCGCGCCTTTCTCTCCCCCGATCCTTCCCCCGGTCATTTCAAGGACCCTGCGTATATGCAGGGAAACAACCTCATCCAGAGATAACGCGCCCTCTTGTCCGGACCGGGTTGCTATCCCGGCCCTTGCTTTGGTTCCGGGTGCCATAGTGGCCTGGAAGTCTCCAAAGGTTATAGGCTCCCCCCTGCTTCTAATCAGGGCCCGCTCAACCGCGTTCTCCAGCTCCCTTACATTTCCGGGCCAGGAATAGGGCATAAGTTTCTCAAGTGCGCCCTTTGCCAAGGGAGGCGTTTCCCTCAAGCCTATCTCCCGCGTTTTCTTCTGGATAAAGTAATGGACAAGGGATGGGATATCCCCCCTCCTTTCCCTCAGGGGAGGTATTAAAACAGGGAATACATTGAGTCGAAAGTAAAGGTCCTCACGGAATCTTCCTTCATCGATCATGGCCTCAAGATTGCGGTGGGTCGCGGCAATCACCCTGATATCGACCTTTATCGGTTCGGTTCCTCCCACCCTCTCGATCTCCTTTTCCTGAAGGACCCTCAAGAGCCTCACCTGGGCATCCGGCTGGAGTTCACCTACCTCGTCCAAAAAAATTGTCCCTGCATTCGCACGCTCGAAACGGCCCCGCTTCCTTGCGAACGCACCCGTAAAGGCGCCTTTCTCGTGCCCGAAAAGCTCGCTGTCAACGAGATTCTCCGGTATGGCCCCGCAGTTGATCGTGATGAACGGGCCATCCTTTCTTGTGGAGATCTTATGAATTGCACCGGCGATGACCTCCTTTCCTGTACCCGTCTCCCCTGTCAGCATTACGGGGCTGGAAAGCGGCGCCACCTGACGCACCATCTCCATCACCCCCCTCAACCCGAAATCAGCTCCAATGATCTCCTCCCCTGCTATTTGCCGCAGTTCACTATGGAGAAAGCGGTTATCTTCCGCAAGAAGCTCCTTGAGCTCAAGCAACTCCTGATATCTAATGCTGTTGGACAGGGCTATGGCAAAAGGCTCTCTGAGCCGTGACACAAGGTCCGCGTGTTCCTGTGTGAAGGCGCCGCTCTTGCTTGAAATGAAGGTCACTCCTCCAACGATATCCCCGTCAAGGATCAAGCGAAGCACCAGAAGCGAGGCGTCTTTTTTCAACAGGCCCTTGGATATCCAGGGCCTGGCCGTTGCATGCATCTCCGCCCTTTCGATGACAGGGGTCTCTTTATCGGGCCTCGCCATAAACGTGCGTATTTCAGGCGGAATCGGGACGGCAACATTTAGAATTGAGCTCCCCTGTATCGATGCCCGGGCCATGACAATATGCTCACCCCTGTCCGGGCGATAGTGGGTCAGAAACATGTCATCCGCCGGGATATAGTCCTTCAGGTACTCAAAGCTCTCATAAAGAAATGTCTTGACATCGAGGCTTCCACAGATGCGGAGCGTTGCCTCACGAAAGAAGTCTCTCTCGTCTACGTGCATGGCGTTCCCCAAGCCTGAAGATTGTTTTTTAATGTCAATCATATCCCTTTATACAAATTTTTATCCCATGGGACACTTTACGTCCGAAGTGTGCCATAGTCAATTTAAAAGATGTCCTATGGGATACTTCAGGTTCTCTCAACATCTATGTCTTTGATATTATTCATAATTATCTTTTGGCACACTTCCTGCTCATTGTTAGGACAACAGGGCAGACAGGAGAGAATAAATGAAGTGGATGGAAACCATAAAGGTTCAATCGGCAAGCCGTAAGGAGCAAATTACTGAACATGAATTAATGGCATTGGCCTCTGATGTCAGGAAAAATCCGGACTGTCAAGGATTGCGGGAGGTTACGGTTTCGAGTCATGCCACGGTTCCGGGTTGCTTTGCCCTGCGGCTGTTCTGGGATACCGGCGATGTCCGGCCGGGAGGAAGCCTCCTGGGTATGGGCCTTGCGCAAAGCCTCAAGGCCCTCGGGCTTGTGGACCACTCCGTGTGGATCGAGAATACGTAAAAAGAAAGGAAGAAAAAATGTGCAGTCAAAATAAGAAAATCCGGCGTCGATCCGGTCTGGAGACATCAAAAATCGCCTATTGGACGATTCGCATTATGCATGACAATCCGATTCTTCCTCTGGTGAAAAATCCGTACAGAATCTTGAATACGGCCGGTCTTAAAAAAGGACAGCAGGTGGTCGAGGTCGGATGCGGACCGGGATTCTTCACTATTCCCGCCTCGAGGATAGTCGGAGAGGAAGGCCATGTATATGCGGTTGATATTAATCCGCTGGCCGTCGCCAGGGTGAAGGAAAAGATCAAAAAGGAAGCGATCCAAAACGTCACGGCCATTTGTGTCAATGCCTCCAATACCGGTCTCCCGGATAAGAGCATTGATCTTGCCTTTCTTTTCGGCCTGAGATACATCGCCGGCGGCCTGAAAAGCTTAATCTTCGAGCTTCATAGGGTTTTAAGGCAGGGAGGAATCCTATCATTTGAGAAGACCAGGGGGCCGGAGGATCTCTTGATTGAAGAGGCAGGGCGAGGTGGTTTTCTCTACACGGGAAGGCAGGGGCGAATCTTCTTATTTAAAAAAGGAAATGAAGAAATGAGGAGGACACCGTGAGCAGGATAACAAGGAGATCTTTTCTGAAAGTTGCGGTCCTATTGGCGGCTGCCGGAGTCTTCGGCCGGTATCTCGTTAGTAAGATTACAGAGCCGAAGCTGGGCCGTGTCATGGGCTCGCGATCGGGAAAGTCCAAGGGCATTCCCGTTGTCAGCGACGTGGATGCCCATTCCCAGTGTAGAATGCTCGTCAACGTGAAAGGGGGAAGGATTGTTGAAGTGCAAGGTGATCCCACGGACCCTGAAGGAAAGGGGGAGCTTACCCTGCGGGGGAAGCATATCAAGGAGCTGCTATATTCACCGGACAGGCTCATTTATCCCATGAAGCAGACGGGGGAAAGGGGAAAAGGGAAATGGGAGCGGATCTCATGGGAAGAGGCCCTGACAGCGATCGCGGACAGGTTTCAGGAGATTAAACAGAAATACGGTGCCGAAGCCATTGACTTCCACCACGGTCATTATCACAGCGGGGACATCCTTGGGACCTACATACCCAGACTGGCAAACCTCATTGGTACCCCCAACATCACTAATCCGAGCCATGTATGCCATCTTCCCAGGGTTTTCATGCAATACAATATCGATCTCGGGGCCGTTTTCCAGCCCGACCTTTCCCATACAAGGTGTCTTATCCTCTGGGGAGGGAACCCTCGGGCGACCAATAAACCCCAGGAAATCGCAATAAAAGAGGCCAGGGCCCGTGGCGTGAAACTGATTGTAATTGATCCCAGGAGAATAACCTATGCCGCGGAGGCCGATATTCACGCCCAGCTCAGGCCCGGAACGGATGGGGCTTTGGCCCTGGGCATGTTGCACGTCATTATCAAAGAGAATCTCTATGATAGGGAGTTTGTCGAGAAATGGACAAAAGGTTTTGACCGGCTCTCGCAAAGGATCAATGACTACCCCCCGGAAAAGATCGAAGAAATCACCTGGGTGCCGGCTGATATTATTCGCGAAACAGCCCGCTTATATGCGACGTCCAAACCTGCCTGTATCAGTCCCCGGAATTCCCTGGACCAGCATACAAACGCCTCCTGCGGCATACGGGCGATCAATATTTTGATGGCTATTACCGGAAACCTGGATATCAGGGGAGGTAACATTTTCACGATACCCGTCTCAATGGGATTTGAAGACCTGAAGCTTTTTGAAAAACTGCCCCCAGAGCAGGCTGCGAAAAAAATAGGGGCGGATAAAATCCTCTGGTCCAGGCTTTCCGATACATGGCCTGCGGCCCACACCCCAAGCTTATGGAATGCAATACTGAATGACGATCCTTACCCCGTCAGGGCCATGATGGTGATGGCCGCCAATCCGGTCTTAACCTGTGCTAATACGAATACTGTAAATGAGGCCTTAAAGAAATTGGATTTTCTGGCCGTGGCCGATATCTTTATGACACGGACGGCCGAGCTCGCCGATATTGTTCTCCCGGCCTGTACCTTTCTTGAGCAGACTCGTGTTGTGACCTATGACATCCATGCGGATCATGCCTGGAATTCAACTTCACGGCTATGCCTTAGTCCTAAGGTAATTGAACCAGTAGGCGAGTCGCGGTCCGATTGGAAGATAATCTGTGAGCTGGGGAAAAGGATGGGTTTTGGCGAATACTTCCCGTGGAAGACAAGGGAACAGGCTATTGATTGTGAACTAAAACCCCTCGGGATCACATGCGAAGAGCTTAAACAGCACCCGGAAGGCCTCATAATAACCCTCCCGCCCTTTCTCTATAGGCAGAAACGGGGATTTTTAGGTGGAGTCATACGCGGCATTATGAAGATGGTAGCCTTCAGGAATTATCCCGATATGTACAAAAAATATGAGATGCAAGGATTCATGACTCCCTCAAAGAAGGTCGAGATCTACTCGGAACTATTGGAAAAATATGGCCATGATCCGCTGCCGACCTACCGGGAGCCGGCTGAAAGTCCCGTGTCTCAGCCGGAGCTGGCAGAGGAATACCCCTTTATCCTGATTGCGGGTAGCAAATTGGAGCCCTACACCCATTCCATGATGCGGAATATCCCAGGGCTTAGTAAATATGCCGCTGAGAATCTGGTGGAAATCAATCCGAAAGCGGCATCAAAACTTGGGATCCAGGACGGGGAGCTTGTAAGGGTGTCTTCACCTCGGGGTTACATTCATTGCAGGGTCAGGGTCACGGACGGCATTGATCCGCGAGTCGTTCATCTGTATCACGGGTTCAAAGAGAGCAACTGTAATTTCCTGACGGATAATAAGGCATTCGATCCCATCACAGGGTCGGTCGGAATGAAGTCATTGTTGTGCAAGGTAGATAAAATTTAGGATTCCAGCGCTTACGGATAGAAATCTTTGAAAATGTGTCAATGCTGTCCATCATTTCCACTTCAACTCAACCCGTGATCACTGCTAATATCCGGATCTTGACATGGAGGGTCTCGAAAACGTTTTTGATTATCTGGGATTAAAATGTCCTGTTATAATTTTATCAGGTTCGCAGCCACTTTACGGTTTTTAGAGGTATGTTGCTCTGTTCAATTTTTTTAATTATGAGGTGCGAAAGTTTGTCAGCATTACCCTTGTGGAATATTCGCAACGACAGTTTGGCAGTGGTGGTTTGAGTCTCGTAGTCGCGCTCCTGACCGTAAAAGATGATCATGACTTCCTTACTCTTTACGACCTCGATCAATCGACGGATATCCACATCACTTGGCACTGTTACCACAAGATCCCTGTAGGCGTCTTTTCGATAGAAGCGTTCAAGCCAGCGCAACATAATAAGTGAAAAAAGGGCAAGAAAGGTTGTGCCTGCCGCAATGGTGTAAAGGCCTGCCCCCGAGCTCATGCCAATGGCCGCCGCGATCCACAGGCACGCCGCGGTCGTAAGACCGCGAATCGTAAATCCTTCTCTGATGATAACTCCGGCGCCAAGAAAGCCTATGCCGGTTACTATCTGTGCCGCGATTCTGCCCGGATCCGTGACCTTGGTAAAGTCAGACGGGATTTTGACTCCAAGGTTCGCAATATGTATGGACAGTATCATGAACAGGGCCGCGCCGGCACTTACCAGCAGATGGGTCCGCAATCCCGCCCCCCTGCCATGGATATCTCGCTCTAAACCAAGAACGCCGCCCAAAACAGCCGCGATTAGGATGCGGAAAAGGAGATTCCAGGTTTCCTGTGAAAAATTGAGGTCCATTCTTTTCCTCCTGACTCTATACAGACTCTCGTAAAATAGTCTGTATCAATCGCCCCTCTCCTTCTTTTCCAATGGTGACTTGTTCATAGATTTCATGGCTATCCCTTAAGCACCTTTATTAAAGGCATCCCCATAGGCTTCACAACTTGACAAATTCATTGTCGCTATAATGTGAAGCTATCTCCTATGGTCATTTCGTATTACACGACCCCTATGCGCTATATTTGCCGGCATGCCCAACGATAAAGTGGAAAATAGGTCTGTCTACTCTATGAAAAATCAAAGGACAGTGCATGACGCCTTTAGGCACATAGATGATACAACTTTGTGTAATCATATATTTTTCGTCACCCATCCAGAACTCCACTTCACCGCATAAATCCTTTGGATTTTCTGGATCAGTTCCAAATAATGTTACAACTTCTTCAAACTCATGGGAATGTGACTTCTCCTCCATAACAATCTTATCTGACTTTGGCCAAACCCAGGCGGTTTCCGTAAAAAAGGGAATATTATTAATTACATTTTCATTCAAGGAGAATAAAAGAGTGCCGATATTATCTTTTTTTGTGTTTAAATCGGTCATAATGAATTTATCATACTTTTTTTCATCCATTTTTCGTTTCTCCTATAAAATAATATGTATGTTTCTTTGCTCAGTGTTAACAGTACTCTCTACACTTTATGACTTATTCTATAGTTTTATCTGAAAACCTATTTCTTAGAATTATAAAGGTTCTTATAAAAATCTGTTTTCAGGCCGCTATTCGTTCAAGGTGGTCAATATCCAAAGTTTGCTTTGCCTTCCATAAATCATATTGAAGCTGAAGTCTTAGCCATCCTTCTGGTGTGCGACCAAAAACCTTTGAAAGCCTTAAGGCCATTTCAGGGCTAATTCCCGATTTTCCGTTCAAGAGCATTGAAAAGGTTTTTCTGGTGACACCTAAAGATTCGGCTGCTTTGGTAACCGTTAGGCCAAGCGGCTCAACACAAAATTCCTTTATTATTTCACCTGGATGAAGTGGATTATGCATACCCATAATAAACTCCTTTAATGATAATCTTCATAATTTACGTCTAAAATATCTCCATCTTTAAATTTAAAGGTCACACGCCAATTACCACTAACCTTCACAGCCAATGCATTTTTTCTTTTACCCTTTAAAATATGCAAATTCAAACCAGGTAAATCCATATCATCAAGGGTTTCGGATGTCTCAAGAAGTGCGAGTATTTTTCTAAGGCGCTCAACATGTTGTGGGTTGACTCCGGAAATTTGTCCTGTTTCAAATAGCCCCTTTAATCCTTTATGTTTAAATGATTTTATCATTGAGGTTATTGTAACCTATGCCGTAACAGGTGTCAATAATGGTAGGAGATTTTAAAGTCAGGCTACATATCCTCTTCCAGAGCACCTGGCAACTTTTCAACAAACCTCCTTATTTCATCCCTCACGCGGCGGTAATGTTCCATGGCTTCTTCATCGTCCTTTGCCCTGGCGGCAAGTTCAGGTGGATCGTCA
>CAZGIZ010000051.1:0-28402 GCA_964526655.1 uncultured Desulfobacteraceae bacterium
CAGCGCCACATCACATCCCTGGACCATTTCCATGACCACCCCTTTTCGAGCGGCGTTGCCAAAGGAAAGGTCATGTTCCTCGTTAATGACGCCCTTTCCCTCCGTGGTTGTGATTATGGGCGCGCAGATCTTTTCCGCAAAGGAAGCTATGTCTTCAGCAATACCCATACGGCCTGCCTCTTTTCCGAGGATGATGACGGGCTGTTTTGCCCTTTGGAGCAGAGAAATTGCCTTTTGTAAACCGGCTGGAAGCCCTGGGGCTTCATCCATTACGGGCCCGATGTCAACACCGCCCGGAACCTCTTTATCCAAAAGATCCAAGGGCAGTTCCAGATATACAGGGCCCGGTCTCCCGGAAAGGGCCGTATGTATAGCCTCTTGTGTTCGGGCCTGGATTTCACTTGCCGATCCAACGGGTGTTGCGCATTTTGTGATATTCCTGAACAGACTGTCCTGACTCTCCAATTCATGTAAAATGCCGGCCCCCTTTCCTATCTCGGTTTCAGGGATATTGGTCGTGATAATAAGCACAGGGGAGCAGCTTCCCATGGATTCCTGTACGGCCGGGACCACATAACCCGTGCCAGGGCCGGTCGAAGCAATCATGACCCCCAGTCTGTTTCCCGCGCGGGCATAGCCGTCAGCCATATGGGTTGCCGTGGTCTCATGGCGGCACAGAATATGTCTTATGGAAGGCTCATTTCTAAGGGCCTCGTAAAGGGCCAGATTGTGGACACTGGGAATACCAAAGACGACATGGACACCTGCCTGTTTAAGCGCGGTTATGATCGCGTCCGCTCCTTTATACATAGGTGATCTTCTCCTTTGATCGATAAAATCATTGATTCCCTTGCTTGATCCTTCAGCCCTTTGGTATTATTTATAATTGCTGGCATGATGATGAAATGCCATACTCCCTAATTTATCCGGCCATACCTGTTTCTTCAAGACTATATCTACCTGATTTTCAGGATGCGGCCGAATATTTAAGGTTGACATGACTGGTTGCCAGTTCTAAAAGTTCCGGGGCATCAACCTCAAATATTCGGCCACTTCAATACCCGGTGGAATTTTTAAAAAGATATAGTCTTTCAGAAACAAGTATGGCCTCCCTAAAACCAAAGCTCGGAAATATCATCCTAAAACGTTTTAGCAACACTTATGAATGATACCAATAACTAATCTTCAAGAGGAGATGGAGGACTTGATTTACGCCACCAGAGCCATACTGGTTCTAATGCATCGACAGGCCCCCGTCATGGACGATGAGCTGGCCAGATATATAATCGCTCATATCGCAGGCCAGAAACACGGCCGTACCCACGAGATCCTCCGGAACCGAGGGCCTCTTTATGCACTTGTTTGGTTGCTGTATCTCCTCAAGCAGGGGTATGTCCACTGCCTTGCTATGATCGAACTTGTCACCGCCTATGGAGTGGGTGAAGCCCGGGGCAATGGAATTAACGTTGATTTTATAGTCGCCCAGCTCCCGTGCCATTCCCCTTGTGAAGGCCATTATAGCGCCCTTTGACGCGACATAGTGGGGCATATAGGGGACACCCTCAAAAATGGAAGCTGAGGACATGTTTATGATCTTGCCGCCGTGATCCTTCATGTAGGGAAAAACGGCCTTGGTGCATCGAAACACGCCGCCTATATTCACATCCATTACCCTGTTCCACTCCTCGTCGCTGATCTCGGTGAAGGGCTTCATGACGATATCCGCGAAAAAGCCGGCGTTGTTCACGAGGATGTCGATGGTCCCGAATCTATCTACGGCGGCCTTTGCCATGGCATCGCATTCCTCCTGCCTTGTCACATCGGTCTTCACATAGAAAGCCTTGCCTCCCGCCTTTTCCACTGATTCCACAGCCTCTTTTCCATCCTGGATATCGGCAATTACGATTTTTGCCCCTTCCTTTGCGTATCCCACTGCCAATGCAGCGCCGATACCCTGTGCCGCTCCCGTGATAACGGCTACCTTGTCCTTAAGTTTCATATCACACCTCCTCTTCAATGGTTAATTTTAAATCATTTAAAATTCGAAATTAAGTGACTGTTTCAAGACTATTATTCAATGACACAGGTTTGTGAAGTTTGCAAATGCATTTTTTTAATTATCATGAGGAAAGGGGGATTAAATACGTTGATAATAACGAATAAGTAGTATATTAGAAGCGGCACAGTAAACAGCGCTCAAGTCGGATGGGGCTGAATGGTCATTAAGAAAAAAAGGAGAGAATAGGATATGAACAAAGAATGGCAAGCATTAACGCCTGAAGAAAAAAGGGAACAGAGAATCAATAATTGGATTTCACCACCTGATGTCGAATTTAAGAGTCCGGAGGCTCAAAAAAATTACAGGGATAGGGCGACCCGCATTTACGACGCCCTGAGCCTGAGGGAGCCCGACCGGGTGCCGGTCTCGCTTCCCATCGGCAATTTTCCCGCTTACTACGCAGGCAAGACCCTGCGGGACGTAATGTATAATTACGATGATCTCAGACGAGTCTGGGCCAAGTTCATGTATGACTTTTATGATGACATGGATACCTTTACGGGACCCTACCTCACCTATTCCGGGAACGTCCTGGAAATCCTTGACTACAAACTCTACACCTGGCCCGGCAGGGGGCTGGGGAACAAGGTCAACACATATCAGTTTGTCGAGGGGGAATACATGACGGCGGATGAGTACGACGCCCTGATCAGGGACCCTTCTGATTTCGCAATGAGAATTTTTGTTCCCCGGGTGATCGGCTCAATGGCGCCACTGAAAAACTCCATAGCCTTCTCAGCCATATTGGGGAGACCCCTTAACATAAGCCTACTCTTTCGCACCAAGGAGCTCCGCCGGGCCTTTCAGGCCATGATTGATGCAGGCGAAGAATATGAGAGATGGCTGGAAGTAGTTCTTGACTTTGGCCGTGAGGCCGTTGCAGCAGGATTCCCCTCCCTTCGGGGCGGGCTGGCGACCGCGCCCTTTGATACCATAGCAGACTCCCTCAGGGGAACCAGGGGAGCCATAATGGATATGTATCGCCGGCCTGAAAAGCTTCTGGAGGCCCTAAAGGTGATAACCTCCCTTACCATTGACAATACCATAGCCATGGTAAACGCCACGGGCGGCTTCATGGTTACTTTCCCCCTGCATAAGGGTGATGATACGTTTATGTCCAACGAACAGTTTGAGAAGTTTTACTGGCCGAGTCTCAGGGAAGTCATTCTGAGTCTAATTAATGAGGGGATCTTGGTCACACTCTTCGCCGAAGGCCGCTACCAAAAGAGACTGGAAATTGTAAGGGATCTACCAAAGGGTTGGGTAACCTGGCTCTTTGACCAGACCGACATGGGAAAGGCCAAACAGGTCCTGGGAGACAATAACTGCATCATGGGCAACGTGCCCAGTTCCATAATGGTTTCCGGGACACCGCAGGATGTAAAGGATTGCTGCCGCGACCTGATCGAAAAGTGCGGCAAGGGGGGAGGCTACATCCTGGCCGGAGGCTGCATGGCCACGGAGTCCAACCCGGATAATTTCAGGGCCATGATGCAGGCCGCCAAAGAATACGGGACCTACCGATAGAATCGCGAGTTGAGGCAAAGGATATTGAAATGGGTGATCAGGAAATGATCCCCTTTTCAATGTATGAATTTATAGTATCCTCTGAGAGCCCTAAGAGCTCATGGTAGACATATTTATTGTCTTCGCCTGGGAGGGGAGCAGGTCTCCACGGCCCTTGCTCCCCGCTCCTGAACCTTATGGGGCAAGTGTCGGTCGGCATGCTTCCTGAAACCGGGTCTTTTATCTCCCTGAAAAAATTTCTTGCCAGGAGCTGCGGATCCCCGGCCAGGTCCTCCGCGTTCTGAACAACGGCGGAGGGAACATTTGCCTCCTGGAGGCGTTGCACAATCTCTTCAGGCGTGTATTGGATTGTCCATTCTTCCATGTGCCTGTCAAGCGCCGCCTCGTTCATCCTTCTGTTCTTCATTGTTGAAAATCTATCCGACATGGCCCAGGCAGGGTCCCCCATAACCTTGCAGAGGTCCATCCACTCGTCCTCCTCAAAAACCGCAATCACGCACCAGTTGTCATCCCCCTGGCACTGATAACACCCGTGGGGAGCAGCGGGGACATGATATGAACTGTTCCCCCTGGGCCTGACATCCCTCTGATTGACCATGGTATCGAGGATCCCAGGGCCTAAAATGGTGCATGAGGCCTCATACTCCGACAGATCGATAAACTGACCAAGGCCCGTCCTTTCCCTGTACTCCAGTGCTGTCAAAAAAGCGAGAGCGCAATATAGGCCCGCGATCGTGTCCACATACGAGTGACCGGGGCCTACCGGGGTGTCACTATCATAGGAAGTAAGGTATGTAAGGCCGCTGAGGGACTGGATCGTTGGTCCGAAGGCCACGAAATCCTTCCAGGGACCTGTCCGCCCCATGGCCGACATACTCACCATAATAATGTCTTTCCTGACCTTGCTTATCTCCCCATAGCTCAATCCCCAGTTGGACATGACCCGGGGTGAAAAATTCTCTATGACCGCGTCGCACAGGGACGCCAGTTTCAGGGCCAGTTCCCTTGCTTCAGGGAGGTCCATATTCAGGGTTATGCTCCGCTTGTTTCGATTCCAGTTGCTGAAGTATGCCCTGTCACCTCCTTCACGGCCCTCCGGGGCCTTTTCGGATTGTACCTTGATCACTTCCGCGCCGAAATCACCCAGTATCCTCGTGGCATGGGGACCGGCAAGCACCCTTGTAAAATCCAATATCCTTATGCCTTCAAGAATTCCCCTGCCCATAATGTCTCCCTTTAGATTACCCCCTCTGACGAGAGTCTTTTTAAGTCGTCCCCATCAAAACCCAGTTCCTCTTTATAGACCCTTTCATTATCTTCGCCTATCAGGGGGGGACGCCTTTTGCGACGCGGCAATGGTGCGCTGAATTTATAGGGCTGTCCTGGATACCTGAGCTTCTCTGATATCTCAGGACCCGCGGAATCAGTGAAAAAGCCCCTTTCCTCCAATTGAGAACTGGCCAGGACATCATCGAGTGTATGGACCGGGGCCCACGGAAACCTCATGACCTGGCCTAACTGAAAAAGCTCAACAGCAGTGTGTGTCTTTGTCCATTCCTCCATGACCTGGAGTACGTGATCCCTGTGCTCAATCCGGTAGCCTTCATCCTTCCATCTCTCTTCTCCGAGGTCCTGGGCCATTCCTTCGCTTTCCATTAATTCAAGGAGGGTATCCCAGTATTGAAAGGGCGTAAGGTGAATGAAGCCGTCCTTGCACCTCAATACACAAAACAGGTTGTTCCAGTGCCTGCTTCCTTCCCTCCTGGCGATGACGGCCTCATTAAAATAGCGGATCATAACATGCTCCAGGGTGGAGACCACAGCCTCCTGCAAAGAGATATCGATATGTTCCCCCTTCCCATCCCATGACCTCTTCCGGAGCGCCAAAAGTATCCCCACGGCGGCAAAAAGCGAGGCAGTGTAATAGGACTGCTCTCCGAAGATCCTGACCGGAGGCATGGCCGGGGACCCCGAAACATACATCTGGCCCCCGAAGGCCGATGCCACCAGATCGCTTGTCTTGAAATCCTTTCTCGGTCCGGTCTGCCCGAAACCTGTAATGGAGGCCATTATCATCCCCGGATTTATTCTGCTCAGGGAATCAAAACCCAGTCCGATCTTGTCGAGGTGTCCGGGCGGAAAGGATTCTATGACAACATCCGTCCTTTTTACCAGCCCGGCGAATATTTTTCTTCCCGCATCGCATTTCAGGTTCAGGGTGATGCCGAGCTTATTGGTATTGCTGTAGAAAAAAGAGAGGCTCTTTTCAGGATCGGGCCTATCTTCAAGGAAAGGTCCCCGCATCCTGGACGGATCTCCGCCAGGCTTTTCCACCTTGATGACCAGGGCGCCCATGTCTGCCAGGAGCCTTGAGCAGAAGGAGGCCTTTTCATCCGTAAGATCCAGAATTTTGATATGAGAAAGCATCGGTTTTTTACTTCTCTTGCATATTGATCCGGTCCAGCAATATGGCCCTGTTGAGTATCGCCCTTTCATACCGGGGATTCAGATCCAGGGCCTTTTCATAGTTTGCCAGGGCCTCCTGAAACTTACCCTCCATGAAGAGTTCGTTGCCCGCGCTATGATAGATGTCAGCGACCAATTCCCTGTCATTCCATATAGTCCTTGAAGGCTCGTCTCTGTGGCCCCTGTAATCAAATCCTTCCGGAAGGATATTTTCTATGTCTATGCGGATTTTGTCTGTCTTAAGTGAGGTTAAGAGGTGTGGACTCTGATCAAAGGCCTTTTCAAGATACAGGGCATCGGCCCTAATGCCGATATTTCTCAACAGGCAGTTATACAAAAGGGTCAGTCCGAGGCAATTCCCAACCGCGACCCCGCCGCCCTTGACCTGTCCGTCGATTACCCGGTTCAGCCGAAAGTTTCCCTGAGACCTGTAACGTGCGGGATTGTCCTTCCATAGCCAATCGAAGAGCCGTCTTGCCCTTTCAAAGACCTGGGAAGGTGTGTCCTCGTATGCCTTAAACCCTTCGGAAAGAGAAAAAAGCCTGCTGAGATATTCGGCTATTTCATTCTCATCCCCAAGGCCAGAGGCGATCAGGGCCTGTCTCGCAAATTCAAACCGCATCCGGACAGCTTTGCCTGGATAATCCAGGGCTAAAAACTTAATCAGATGAAGGCAGAGGCCTCGGCTCCTGGACCTGCATCTCCTTGTCACAGCACATGGGACTGCCTTCACCCGCTTTCGTGCAAAGGACTTCCGTGCCGCAGGCCTCACAACGATATCTTTTCCCAAGTTGCGCCATTATTAAAACCTCAATTCAAAAAGCTACTTCTTTAATTCCATCTCCTGGCCGCAGCAATATAGTGTCCCCTTGCCGCTCCTGGTCACGATCAGTTCAAGACCGCATTTTTTACAGATATATCTCTTTCCAACCTGATTGGCCATTCTTTACACTATCTCCTTTCTTTCTCAAAGGATAAGGACCTAATGCCCGTATTTTTCCCTAAGCTCCTTTTTCAGGACCTTTCCCATTGGATTACGGGGCAGGGAATCGACAAATACAATCGACCTCGGCCTTTTAAATCCGGCCAACCGTGACCGGCAATACTCCACAATCTCATCAGCCGTGGTCTCTTTTCCCTTTTTAAGGACCACAACTGCCCTGGGCTCCTGTCCCCACTCCGGGTCAGGGACGGCGATGACCGCGGCCTCTTCTATGTCCTGGTAGGAATGGAGGACATTCTCAACCTCCTCGGGAGAGATATTCTCCCCGCCGCGTATTATCATGTCGTCGCCCCGGCCCGCCAGGTAGATATACCCGTCCTCGTCCATCCAGCCCTTGTCAGCAGTACGGAGCCAGCCATCTCCCGTGATGGCCTTGGACGTCTTTTCCTCGTCGTTCCAGTATCCGGTCATGATGCGTGGCCCCCTGGCTAAGATCTCACCCACTTCAAGGGGAGGCAGGACATTGCCCTGCTCGTCAACTATCTTTATTTCAACATCAGGCAGGGGTCTCCCGATCGAGGAGGTAAGTCTCTTGAGCTTCTTTTCTATCTCCTCCCCGGACCCTTCAATTATATGATCTTCCGGACCAAGGGTGGTTATGGTGGAAGCGGTCTCGGTCTGTCCAAAGGCATTGATAAAACGAACTCCCGGCAACACCTCGATGGCCTTTTTTATGACCTCGAAAGGCATCGGAGCGGCCCCATAGGTTATAACCTGGAGGCTCCTCAAATCATATTTTCCGAAATCCGGGTCATCGATCACCCATTTCAACATCGTCGGCACAAGCATTGCCCTTGTCGCGCGCTCCTGCTGTACCGTCTCCATCCATTCCTTTACCTCAAACTGCCTCATCATCACCAGTGTCCGGCCCCCGTAAACGGCTGCCAGCATGGCCTGCATCCCGGCCACATGATATAGGGGAACGGTCAGGAGGTTTCTCTCCTCTATTTCCGGGTTTGCAGGCTCCACGTTTTCCAGGACATAGGCAGCGAATCCGCTGTGCCTCAATGGAACGCCCTTTGGCCGGCCCGTGGTGCCTGCCGTGTACATCAGCATGGTAACGTCATCGTCCTCAATGTCGGCCATAAATTCATCCGGGGTGGAAGATTTGATAAGCTCCTCATAAAAGAGGTCCGTGGCACCGTCGCTGTCCAGGGAGACGCATTTTTCAACTGTGGGCAGTCCTGGCAGCATATCTTTCACCATTTTGAGGTATCTGTCCCCCACAAAGAGTAGCCTGGCCCCCGCGTTGGATATCATGTAAGACAGCTCATCGGCCTTTGCCCTGAAGTTGAGCGGAACAAAAATGGCTCCTAACTTTGCAGCGGCAAAATAGGTCTCCAGATACTGGTTGCAGTTCACCTGGAGCATCCCGACCCTGTCGCCTTTTTTTAGGCCCAGTCCGTTCATGGCGTTGGCCAGCCTGTTGACCTTATCGCTGGTCTGGCTGTAGGTCCACCTCTTGCCCTCAAATACAATGAGGTCCCTGTCCGGGCAGATCGCGGTGCCAATGCTCAAGAAATCCGTTGTATTCATATCCTATCTTCTTTAAATTCCACTCACAAGTCCTGAAGCGAGCCTTTTCTCCAGATCCAGGCCCTGGGCGAGAGTCATGTCCAATCCCTTCACTATTGCCCGTTTCGCGTAACGCGCGGCGATTGGATCAAGTGAGGCGATCTTTTCCGCTATCTCCTCTGCCGTGCGAAGCAAATTCTCTCTGGGAACAACCCTGTTGACCAGTCCGATTCTGTATGCCTCCGCCGCGTCAGTCCATTGATTGACAAGCAGGATTTCAAGGGCCTTTCCCCTCCCCACCAGACGGGGGAGTGTCTGGGTCCCTCCTGCCGCGGGTATGATGCCTAAACCCACCTCAGGCAGTCCGAACCTGACATCTTCGGAGGCGATTCTTATGTCACAGCAGAGGGCTATTTCGACACCAGACCCTATGGCGTAACCATGGATCGCGGCAATTAGGGGCTGGGGTATGTTCAGGAATAGACCCCAGATATCACGCTGCCAGCGGACCTGCCTGGCCGACACGGGCGGGGGAGCGGTCAAAAACTCGCTCAGGTCGGCGCCGGCGCAGAAGGCCTTCTCCCCTGCCCCCTTAAAGAGTCCCACCCTGACCTCATTATCATCCCTGATGGCCTTGAGGACCTCATACAGGTCATCCCTCATCCTGATATTATAGACATTCAGGCTCTCGGGCCGGTTCAGGGTGACGTG
This sequence comes from uncultured Desulfobacteraceae bacterium, assembly GCA_964526655.1. Taxonomy (GTDB): domain Bacteria; phylum Desulfobacterota; class DSM-4660; order Desulfatiglandales; family HGW-15; genus CAZGIZ01. The sequence continues at coordinate 9,282 of CAZGIZ010000051.1, forward strand.
GGCTATCCCGTCTTTCTTCTCGTAGATCAGTGTCTCAAATCCATCCAATGGAAGCCCTCCGGAGATTATTCCCCTATCTGCCCTCGAATTTGGGCCTTCTCTTTTCCTGAAAGGCCCTGATGCCTTCTGTACGGTCTTGGCTGGTATGTATTAACATGTAAAGATCGGCTTCCAGCCGCATTCCCTGTTCGAGTGTCAATTCCATACCCTTGTTCACGGCCTCTTTGGCGTATTTGAGGGCTATGGGGCCTTTTGCGACCATCTCGCCGGCGATAGCCATCACCGTGTTCTCCAATTCCTCGCCACTAACGACCCTGGTGACCAGACCGATCCTGTAAGCTTCTGGGGCGTCCAGTATTATACCCGTAAGAATCATTTCAAGGGCCTTGGCCTTCCCCACCAGACGTGCCAGCCTCTGGGTCCCCCCGTCCCTGGGAATTAGGCCCTTTTCCAGGTGGGTAAATCCAAATCTGGATTCCTCAGTGGCAACCCTGATATCACAGGATAAGGCCAGCTCCAGATCCCTGTCAATGGCCTCCCCGCTGATCCCCGCAATGATTGGTCTGTCGATACCTGCAATGGATTCGGCAACTGATTCTTCAACAATGTCATCAATTTCCTTTATTTCCTTAGCCCCTGTTATCTTATTCCACTCCGGTAGGATCGGATTCGATCCGAGACCGGTCAAAATTACCGCCCATATGTCGTTGTCGGAACTGATATCTCTGGCGGCATCGGACAAATCATGGGACAGGTTGATCGCATCCCGATCTCCCATATCATCTCTGAAATGAATCATCCCCAAATGCCCTGATTTTTCATACTTTAGAGTCTCATAAACCATCGGTTTCCTTTTTACCCCTGTCAAGAACCACAGAAATTCTATATCTCGTATCCCTTACATAATATTTCCATCAAAGACCGGACAACCTCTTCGGGGCCCTTATCTTTTTTGGGTGAATACCACATTGTCAACCAGTTGCAGGCGCCCAGCAACAGATAGACCGCCATCTTGGGATCTATATCCTTAAAGATCCCTTCGGAAATCCCCTTTTTATATACCTCGATTATCTTATTGGTATAGTCCTTCCTTCGTTTCCTGATCTCTTTCCTCAGCTTTATGGGCATCTCCATCTCATCCTGGAAAAATATCTTATGGAGTTCCGTATCGTTTGCCAGGGTCCTCGTATGGACCTCCAGAATCTTCTTGAACTTCTCCCGCGTCGGGAGGTCGGTCGCCAGGATCTCGTCAAAACTTATATTCGCTTCCGTAAACCCTTTTGAATGGAGCTCTGACAGGATCTCCATCTTGCTCTTATAGTAATAGTATATGGAGGGTCTTGATACACCAAAAGAACTGGTCAGGTCCTGAAGTGTCGTTCCTCTATAGCCCTTGACACTGAATAACTGCTTCGCTTCGGTTAATATGGCGTCCTTTGACAATTTTCTTGCCTTCTGCCTTTTCACCATAATTCACACCCCCGTTTTTTTCCGGTGCGACTCTGTCACATATTATATTATTTATCAAGGGCTTTAAAATAATCATGTTTTTCGTGGGCAGCCTCCCTTACCCCCTTATCCCTTCTCTGCTTAAAGAAGTTATACTCATCCGTGTCATAGACCCTGTTTGTCTGGAAGCTGTGCATAATAGAATGTTCGACCAGCCCCTTTGTGCATCCCATGGTTTCATATAGCATATGTCTCGACGCCTTGCCAATGGCAATGCCGTCTTTGGGATGGAGTGCCAGACCCCCTGCAAGCTCCCTGACCTCCTTATCGAGTACATCCGTGGGTACGGCCCTGTTGATAAGACCCATCTCCACGGCCTGCTTGCCGTTGATCATCTTGCCAGTAAGGCACAGGTCCAATGACCTTGTTAATCCGGCCCTCAGGACCATGATGGGAGAAATGGTCATTCCTCCAAGGCCCAACCTCTCTTCGACATGACCCATCTTGCAGTCTTCGCTTGCAATCAGGAGATCACAGTGAAGCACTATGTTGAAGGCTATCCCGAGGCAGTATTCATGCATCTGGGCGATCGTAATTTTGGGACAGAGCAAGACCTTCCTGTGAAATTCCAGGAAGAGGTTCCTGTCGAATTTGAGTTTTACCCGCTGGGGGATCTTCCCTCCCTTTTCCCCTGGTTTCGGCTCTTTCATGCCATAGACAAATCCGACCCCGGTCAAATCCGCGCCGGCGCTAAAGCAGCGTCCTGCACCCTTGAAGATGATCACCTTGATGTCATCATCATCTTCAGCCTCCCGCATTGCCGCCTCCCAGTCACGGACCAGCTCTGGAGATACGGTATTGAGCTTTTTGGGCCTGTTCAATGTAATATGGGCGATATGCCCTTCTTTCTCGTATATAACGGTCTCATATTCCATGTCTCTTACCCCCGAATTGTTTGGTATTATTCATAAGCCTACGCATGGCCATTTTTATCCGTCTAACACGGCCTTCGGTCGTCACCTTTTTCGAAAAAGCTCACGGCCCCGGCCCATGATGAAAAGATACTCAGAAAAATACTAATCCAAAATACCAGTCTTTGGGTCACCGCCCTATGAGGACGCCCTTGTCTAAAACAACCTCGGCCCATAGCGAGGGTCGGGTCCTTTTTTTCAGGCCCTATCTCAAAAGAAATTCCACAGGAGTTTGCCGTTCTCGTAGATGGGAGGGTTCACGCCCCAAAACCCTTGCAGAATGTTCCTTTCCAATAAAATTACTTGGCCTATTGAACCCTTCCATCTACGGGAACTGCCACCCAGACCCTATAGATAGGGCCTGAAAAAAAGGACCCGACCGCAGCGATAATTTTTTACGGTCCATTCTATTCAAAGACCCCTTTCTGCAGGAGTTCCACAAATTCCTCATCCGTCATACCCAGTATCTCGGTACAAACATATTCCGTGTGCTCCCCCAGGCCGGGGCTGGGCATACGAGGTTTACCAGGTGTTTTTGATAATTCAAAACTTGTCCCAAGGTGGGTAAACTCCCCTATTTCACTATGTTTTATGGTCCAGAACAGGTTTCGGTCCCTGAGCTGGGGATCCTCGTACAATTCCTCCGCGTTTTTCACGACCCCCGCAGGGACACCTGCCGCCTGCATCTTGTTCATTACCTCCAGGGCTGTGATCCCAGCAGTCCATTGGCTCAGAAAGGCATCAATGTCTTTCTCGTTCTCTTTCCTTTTCAATAATGTACTGAATCGCGGGTCTTTTATCCAGTCCGGTTTGCCCACGACACTGCAGAAATTAATCCACTGCTCATCGTTGAGCACGGCTATGGCGCACCATTTATCATCTCCCTTGCAGGGATAGACTCCATGGGGAGCGGCATGGGGCAGGCTGTTTCCAAGCCGGACCGGTTCCCTCCCGTTGGCGGCATAATCCATGACAGCAGGAAGGATAAAGGATATGGCGGTCTCGAATTGCGCCAGTTCAATCAACTGGCCTTTGCCCGTCTTGTCACGGTGATCGAGGGCAGCTATCAGCGCGGCCGCGGCATAACGCGGGCTAATGCAATCCGTGTAGGCCCCCACGCCCACGGGAAGCGGTTCCCTGTCGGGCCAGCCTATGAAATTGGGGATTCCCGCGATTGCGGCCAGGATCATGCCGAATGCACCGAGATCCCTGTAGGACCCCCTTGACCCGAACCCGTTCTGCCTCAGCATGATAATATCCTTTTTGATCTCTCTCAGATCCTCGTAGCCCAGACCCCACTTCTCCATTACCCCTGGGGTAAAGTTATCCATTACCACGTCGGACATGCCTATGAGTTTCTTGGCCACTTCCAGCCCGGAGGGATGCTTCATGTTGAGGGCCATGCTGTACATGTTGGCGCTGAAGTGGTTGAAATAACCGCTCCTGTTGAGCCCGGGCTCATTGTCCTTAAAGGGGGGGGAAGTCCTGCTCACGCACGGACGTCCGGCCGTCTCAATCCGGATGACCGTGGCCCCGTAGTCGGCGAAAAATTTCATGGTCAGTGGACCCACCATGGCCCAGCAAAAACCCACGACCATGAGACCGGAAAACACGTTACCTTCTGTCTCCTTTTTTCCTGAAAAATCCATTGCCCCTTCCATCTATACCACCCCGGCCTCCTTCAGGAGAATTAGATCCCGGCCGGTAAGACCTATTTCGTTGTATACCTCTTTGTTGTGTTCACCAATGAGGGGGGCCCTGAACCTCGTGTTGATCACGACCCCGGACATATCGGCAAATCTTCTTGGGTAGGGAAGCTTCATCCCCAGGTCGGGATGGTCTATACCCGTCCAGAAATTACGTTCCTTGAGATTCCTGTCATTAATCAGGTCCTCCATGCTCGAGAGGGAGCAGATGGAGATGTTGCGGGTTATTGCCGCCTCAAGTATCTCCTTTCTTGTAAGTCCCATGAAAAAGTCTCCGATCGGCTTCGAGATGCGATCAAGGACATCCTGGGTGGCGGCCCCCATGTCGAAATTCTCCCAGTCCATATTTGACAGATACTCATCACCCATCCCTTTATCTTCCATCCACTTGACAAGCTGGCGGCTCGTTTTCGCGCCCGAGATCCCACCCAGGATAAAGAAGAAGACATACCCGTCCTTGCAGTGCCACACCTGTCGCTGGAGGGTGTCCCTTGCGTTCATGCTGCGGAGCACACCCGCCCTGGTCAGGTTAGTCTTGCTCATCTCCCAGTAGGGAATGGCGTTGGCGAGGAACCATGCCACGCTCTGCTGCATTGATACGTCCACATGCTGCCCCTTCCCCGTCCTTTTCCTGTTATAGTAGGCCATCATGGCGCCCACGGCCGCGTCCGCGCCGGCAAGGAGGTGGGACTGGGGAATACTGATGTTGAGGGGCGCCCTGTCGGCATCGCCCGTCAGGTACAACATTCCGGACATACCCATTATAATCATGTCCGAGGCTTTGAAGTCCCTGTAGGGTCCCTTCTGCCCAAAGGGCGTTATTGAGACCACCACTATCCCGGGCTCGATCTCTTCCAGGGCCTCATAGCTGAGCCCCAACCGATCCATGTACCCCGGGGGGAAGGACTCGATGAGAAAATCAGAGGTCCGGACCAGTTTCTTCAGTATCTCCCTGCCGTCGGCCTTTTCAATGTCCAGGGTAATGCCCCGCTTATTTGTGTTGTAGGAAAACCAGTACAGGCTTTTTTCGGGATCCGGGACATCGTGCCAGAAGGGAGCTATCCTCCCTGAATCGATACCGCCCGGCCTTTCCACTTTTATGACATCGGCCCCCAGATCGGCTAAGATCTTGCCGCATAAAAATCCTTTTTCGTCTGTCAGGTCCAATACCCTGTGATTATTGAGCATCCTTTATTTCCTCTACCTGAAGATCCTTCAAATGGCCCTTTATGAAAAGCAAGGCCCTTTCGGGCTCGATACGGCTGAGCAGTCCCCCTGCGAACAGTATATAGTCAGAATCCACATACAACTTCGGGGTCTTTGGTTTTAGGATATGGGGCCTGTCCTCCCGGAACAGGGCGCCGGATAGTATGTCCGCTGGGTTTCCTGAAAACACTATGGGACCGCCGGTCCCTATAACATGGCCAACCCTGGTGAAATCCTTTCCATGTTGCATTATCATTTCTCCCGTGGGCCCGTATTTTACTTCTATCCGCCCCACATGCCTGTCAAGGGCGACTTCCACGGCCAGCCTGGAAAGCAAGGCGTGGCAGTCAGTCTCTTCATCATTACCGGGCAGATAGTCCTGGCTGCAAAATCTACTGGCTATTTTTTCCAGGTCCGACAGGGGATTGTCGCCTCTGGCAAGCTCAATCAGTTTATTGACATTGAATCTCAGACCCAGATCGCCTTCGACCGTCCTCTTTACATAGGGCTCGGGCAGACCTCCATGAGCTACCACACCAGGGCCCGGCCTTCCCTCCGCAACGGAATGCACGTCAGTGGTCGCCCCCCCCACGTCTACGACTATCAGTTCTCCCAGTCCCCCAACATCACCGTAACCCTGGGCAAGAAGCCTTGTCGCCTCCAGCACGGCTGAGGGCGTGGGCATCAGGACATTGCCTATTATTGACCTGGCCTTGCCTATTCCCTTTGCCCCGACAATTTTATTTATGAATATCTCGCGTATCTTACTGTTACACGGATCAACATCAAGCCTGCCCAGCTCCGGCATCACGTTTTTCACAAAGTGGACACTGTAATCCTTCTCCCTGAAAATCGATTCAATTTCATCTGCGGCGCTCTTGTTTCCGGCGACAATGATATCAGTCCCCCGCCGGTAATGGGTCGCGAGCATTCTGGCGTTGTGGACAATGACCTTCTTGTCTCCCCCGTCCGTGCCGCCGGTCAAGAGTATTATATCGGGATGAATGCCTTCTATCTCCTCCACTTCTTTTCTGGTTATCTCATAGGAGTAGCACCCGACTACCTTTGCTCCTGCACCCAGGGCGGCCAGATTTGCCGCCTCACTACTGTATTCCGGGACAAAGCCCATGCAGGCCATGCTCAACCCACCGGCCGCGCTGCTGCAGGCGAGGGCCCCACGTGTATCCAGGCGATCAATTCCCGATTTTCCGGAGATCTCTTTGAGGCATTCCCTCAATCCTTCAGTAATGTCGCTATCAATGGTGGAATAATGTTTTGCGCGTGAAATAATTTCATTTCGATCGAGATCGACATAGACGACCTTTGTATAGGTGCTTCCAAAGTCAATCAAAAGCCTTTTATGATTCATGGATGTAATGGGACGTCTCGGTATTTCAACAAGTTATTGAGAATAAATGTCTTTTATGAGTCACGATTTTCCGACCCGCACATGGCCCGCCCTGGCGCGACTTGAAGGTAAATAACAATTGGACATTTGCATATGAGTACAAAAATTAATCTTTTGCATCTCTTTTTTTCAGGTCGCTTCGCAAGTCTTCTATGGCCGATTTCAGATCCGCCTCGGGCGGATACACCCTGTCAAAACCCAGTTCCTTGAATTTCACCTCGTCCTCGGAAAAATCGTGCCTGGAGACCCCCAGGAGTCCCCCGATATAGAGGAGGACATTTTGGAGCCCCGCTTCCATGCATTTCTCCTTGAATCCCCTCAGGTCGTATTCGGCCATTCCATAGAGGGAACTCATCAGTATCGCATCCGCGGCTGTCTCCTGCGCGGCCTTGATGAATTCTTCGGGCGGGGTTTGCATTCCGAGTTCTATTACATTAAAGCCGGCATCTCTAAAGGCCCTGGATAATACCTTGGTGCCGATCACATGGGCATCCATTCCAACTGTTCCGGTTATGACCGTATATTTCCTGCTCACTGATCCTCCAACACTTTCCTATTGGCGGTAATTATTTCGTTTACAAGATCCTTTGTGTCCGGATTCACCTGCATCCTGATAAATATATCATATTATTAAGATCGGTCTTGAGATTAATAATCCGATCCTGCTAAAAATCTCCCTATCTTTATTCCCAAAATACTATTTCGAATAACCTTACAGTCCCTATGGTGAAACGCCCTTTATGGTCCCCTTGCTAAAGGCCCAAAAGTCCTTAAGCGAAACACTATAATCCATTTTGGTCCCCTCTGCCGCTTCCCGCTCAGCCACTTTTTCCCTATGAAATTCCTTTACCTCCATGGGCATAGGCAAATTCCCAAACTCCAGGAACCTGCAGGCCCCCTTAAGGTCTCTAATGCCCATTACTTGGTCTTTTACATGAATATTTGCAGGAAAAGGGGAATCGAGGATCCCGGCCTCGACTGCACGGACTGACCCCACGACGACATCACCATCACCCATTTCAATAACCTTATCAACAATCGCCCTGATCTCTTTCTCGGCCATTTCCTGTTCAATCTTGACCTCCGCGCTGTCAAAATGAAAATCCTGTGTCCTTATCACATCAAATATCCATTTAGCGGACCTGTAACTTATGGCATGGGCCTCTTTGGTCGGGATCCCCGCCCCCTCATCGATCGTTCTGAGGTATGATGCCTCTGCCCGGGCCAGTGCGGCCACAACGGCCGTGTAATTGAGATAGGCGAAAACTCCCCCCTGGTCCTGGGGAACGGGATAGAGGGGGATCTGGTTGGCGAAGGCACCTGGAATAAGGACATCCGAATAATTGAATTTGTCAAGATATTCTCTAATGAGTTTGGGCGCTATGTTAAACCAGGCCAGGTCCTGGGCAATATACCCCTGGAACTCGATCAAAGGGATAACGCTTTTTACACCCTGAGCCGCTCCTATGAGGGCGGTCAAAATGATCGTTGAAATATGGATACTCAAAGGGAAAACAGCGTTCGGATTCCACCCGTGAATATCCGCTGTAATAATGGGGCCCCTTTCCGCGTAGTACCCCATGAGTCTTAATATGTATTGGGTGTCCCGAATACATTCCGCCAGTGTGGACTTCTTTTCATAATTTCCGAACAACTGGAATATGCTCGGCGGCAGGGCAGTCATTCCTGAAGCGAACGCAATCTCGCCGCCAAGCTTCTGGCAGAGCCGTGAGCCCAATCTCGGATTAAAGGCCGCGTCACATGCCTCAACCACTTTTCGCGTGTTTTTCACTCCATGGTTGATGATAGGGTATCCGTTGAGTATCGGCTTTCCGGTCCTTATGCTCTCCTCAAGGGCCTGTTGGGCTTTTTCAAGCTGAAGACCTCTGGTATAGCTGTCGCTTGTCACGGGAATGAGAGGGACACCGGCTTTGACAAGTGTTCGATTCAGCTCAATTTCGTCTTCAAGGATCGGTGTGCCTGCCCTTGGAAAGACCACAGTCCTTCCTTCTCTTCGAAGGTTTTGTACCACCTTGCAAAAATTTTTACTTTCCGGCAGATTCCTCTGATATTCTATTGCTTCATCCAGGATTACCTCCTTGCCCGTAGGCCAGATGGACAATTCCTCTTCCCTCATCTTCATGAATTCATCTTCATCAATACGTTTCTGCGTAACCCCCGGCACCATATTTAACCTCCAAAGATCTTCTTTCAGGGATCTTTAATCATAATAAAGACCATCCCACTTGATGGGAAGGCCCTGAATCGATTTCTTAAAAAGGTGAAACCATCGAGAACCATTTCTCTTAAGTGACAAAAGGAAAATATTGATAAAAAAATGGAGATTCGAAGGGCGGCTCTTAAGGTTTTTCAAAAAATCTTGACAGAATTTTCATTTTATATTCTGCTGGATTTAATATCGCTATATTACTTCTTCGTCCTTTAGCTTTTCTATGTCTTCCCAGCTATAATCACAGAGTTCCAGCAATACTTCTTCGGTATTCTGACCGAAGTTGGGGGCGGATGAACCAGGGTCGGCCGCCGTCCGGCTGAATTTTATCGGGCAGCCGATAAACTTTGTCTTTCCAAGGACAGGATGTTCAAATTCCATTATATAATCATTTTCTAATATCTGCGGGTCCGATTGAAGATCATTCGGTTCGTTTACGATTGAGTAGGCGATTCCCCCGCCCTTCTCATCAAGGGACCTTATCCACTCCTCTCTCTTCTTTGTCTTGAACACTCCATCCAGCAGCCTTGTGAGCTCAAGCCGATTATCGTTTCTTAGGGCCGCGGTCGCAAATCTCTCGTCCTTCTCCAGTTCCTCGGTTCCCATGGCAAGACAAAAATCATGCCAGAACCTGTCCGACTGTGCTTCAGCAAACAATATCCATTTCCCATCGGCGCACTCGTAATGATTGGCCAGGGCGTTTCTCTGATTGAGTCTTGACGGCCTGGGTATGGGCCGACCACGCAGCAAGACGGTATTCACGTTATACGCCTGGAGGTGCAATCCGGATCCGAGGAGTGACACTTCGACTTTTTGACCCACACCATTTTTATCCCTTGCCACAATTGCAGCCAGGATCCCGTAGGCCAGGAGCGTACCGGTCATCTGGTCAAATATCGGTCCTGCTATCTGTGACGGCGGACTGTCCGGCTCGCCTACGGCATACATTATTCCGGAACGCGCCTGGGCTATTGTATCGAAGGCCCTCTTTCTGCTGTCAGGGCCCGATGTCCCATAACCCGTGGCAAGGCCGTAGATAAGCCTTGGATTATGCTTTGAAAGCGTCTGGTAATCAATTCCAAGTTTCTCAATGGCAGACAGGGAATAATTGGTACAAAACACATCCGACAATTTCACCAGCTCATATAAGAGATCTTTCCCCCTATCCTTTTTCAGGTCCAGTGTAATGCTCTTCTTATTTCTATTCGCCGTTTCAAAAAGTATGTTCAGGTCGCCCGGCAGGCTCATTGCACGACCGAACAGGGCGGACATCCCCCTTGAAGGATCGCCCTTGATCCTGTCCTCAATCTTTATTACTTCGGCCCCCAGGTCACCAAGCATATAGCAGGCCGACGGCGCGCTAAGATAACCGCCGCATTCAATTATTCGAACGCCCTCGAGGGGTCCTGGCATTTCCGCCTCCTTAATAAAGTTTATCCCCTTTCGAAAAGGGTGATGGCCTCCCCTGACCATGGGAACTAATTTTGGAAAATAAGGCCTTGAACACGCAAACGCTTCCGAAGTTCCAATTTTTACTTATCATTAAGTAAATTTATAGATTCGTTTCGGTCCGCTGTCAAGGGAAAAATCGTGTTAAATTTCCGATTTTTAATCATAATAACATTTTAATTCAACCGGTTATGGTATGTTTTGACCTTATGCGTCTCCTCCCGGACCATATTCCTCATTGACACACAATTTTATATTTTTTATAATTTTGCCCTTAAAAAACAAGTTATGGAATGCAAAACTCCGTGCGTTGTCAATAAAGCCAAATCCATTATCATTTGAATATCCTCGCATTAAATACAATGGTATCGTTCATATGCGTTGGAATGATAATGAAATACTATGATTTACCAATTCATCCGGCCATACCTTTTTCTTTAAGACTATATCTACCCGGATTTCAGGATGTGGCCGAATATTTAAGGTCTGGTATGGATAGTTTTCAGTTTCAGGAGCGGAAAGAGAGTCCTATTCTATGGATGAAAGCCAAATAGCCAAGAATATAAAGAGCACGCGTCTCAACAAAAAAATGTCTCAAGGAGCCCTGGCAGATCTCTGCGGTTTTACCAAGGGATATATTTCCAGAATTGAAAAATCAGATAAGCCCCCCCCCTTCACCACCCTGGACAAGATAGCCAAGGCCCTCAATGTGGATCTGACATTACTGCTTTCCGAAGAAACGGAATTGCCAAGGGATACGCAGTTGTGCATTGTCAGGAAGGATGAAGCGAAAAAAATCTCCGCCACAAACCTGCATGGCTATCACTATATTGCCCTCGCCCACAAAAAAAGCGGGAAAAATATGGAACCCTTCATCATCATGCCCGCTTTTGATGAAGAGGCAATATTCTCCCACGAGGGTGAGGAATTTATGTATGTGCTTGAAGGAACGCACGAGTTGATTTACAACGACAAAGGATACATACTGCGGGAAGGTGACAGCGTTTATTTTGATTCCATAATTCCCCACACAGGAAGGAGTATAGGAGAAAAACGGGCCAAGGTCTTGACGGTCCTATATTCCTATAAACGCAATCATACTAGTGGACTGATTGAAACGAGGATTAATCCGGCAAAACAATCGTCCCTTTAGGACCGGCCCGCAAATGTTGCCCCCTTACAGCTTCGGCAGATACCTGTCCAGTTCAAACTTGCTTATGTGGGTCCTGTACTGATCCCACTCTATCTTTTTATTTTCTATGAACTTGTGAAACACATGATCGCCTAAAATCCTTTTCACAAGCTGGCTCTTTTCCGCTTCCAGGATAGCGGCATACAGATTGCCGGGCAGGTCCGTGATGCCATGCTCCTTTCTTTCTGCCGGATTCATCTCAAAAATATCTTCCTCAACGGGTTCAGGCAATTCATAGTTGTTTTCGATTCCCTCAAGCCCTGCCCCTAACATCATGGCAAATGCCAGATAGGGATTACAGGCCGGGTCCGGGGAGCGGAACTCAATTCTCGTGGCCTTTTCTTTTCCCGGCTTATACATGGGGACCCTGATCATGGCCGATCTGTTCCTCCTCGCCCAGGACACGTATACCGGCGCTTCATACCCGGGCACAAGCCTTTTGTAGGAATTGACCCACTGGTTGGTCACGGCGGTAATCTCGGGGGCGTGGCGCATTAGTCCGGCAATATACTGTTTAGCGAGATCGGAAAGATTGTACTTGTCATTCGGATCATAGAAGGCGTTTTTCTCACCCTTGAACAGTGACTGGTGTACATGCATCCCGCTCCCGTTCTCGCCGAATATGGGCTTCGGCATAAAGGTTGCGTAGAAGCCGTTCTTGGCCGCTATCTCCTTGACAACCAGACGATAGGTCATGGTCTTGTCCGCCATCCTCAGACCCTCGTCATAACGCAGATCGATTTCATGCTGGCTGGGCGCCACTTCGTGATGGCTGTACTCGACCTGGATCCCGATATCCTGGAGGGCAAAAATGGTCTCCCGCCTGAGGTTGCTCCCCATATCCAGGGGCCGTGAGTCGAAATATCCCCCCCGGTCGAGGATCTCCGTGCACTTATCATCCTTGAAATAGAAATATTCCAGTTCCGGGCCGAGATAAAAGGTGTATCCCTTTTCCGCTATCCTGGCGAGCAGGCGCTTGAATACATATCTTGGATCGCCTTCATAGGGAGTTCCATCCGGGTTAAGTATATCACAAAACATCCTCGCCACCGGCCTTTCCATGCTCCTCCACGGTACCAGTTGAAATGTCCGTGGATCAGGTTTTGCGATCATATCACTCTCCTGTATTCTCGCAAAACCTTCAATGGATGAACCGTCGAAGCCCATTCCCTCGGTCAGGCCTTCTTCCAGCTCGGAGGGTGTGACCGCAAAGCTCTTTAGTACCCCCAGGACATCCGTAAACCAGAACTGTATAAAACTGACATTATTCCTTTTGACCTCTTTTCTGACATCGTCAACATTATCGCAATACATGTCTGCTCCTCCATTTCTTTATAAGGTTCTCCTCCCGATTAGCCTACTCCAGTTGAAACCTGCTATGGAGGATAGGTTGGGAGATTATGCTTTCATAACCAATACACGTAAAACCATCAAACCTTGGCTCATCCTTTGTTCCTCGGCTCATGCAGATAAGTGTTATAGGCGTTCCTGACCCTCGAGAGACAGCTATTCAACTGATCCACGAATCGGTCCTTACTTCCCTCGGATCCAAGCATCCTTTTGGCCAGTGCCGTAAGCTCCCTCTCGTTCTCTGGCAGGGAATGGATTTGCCGGTCCTCGAGGATCTGAAGATAGTGCTCCGTTCGTCGAAGGAAGACATAGTCTTCCTTCAGGCTCTCGGTTGTTTCCGGCGGTAATATGGCCGCCTCGGCCAGGGCCTCCATGGCAAGCATGGTATTGCCTTCCACGATGGCCGGATTTTCCTCTGCGTGTATAAGCTGCAGGCCCTGGATCATGAACTCTATATCCCTTATGCCTCCGATCCCGGATTTCACGTCAAGGGTTGGGGCGAGTTCCTTGGAAGATAACCTGACTCCGCCTTTTCGCATCTTTTCGATTGTTTTAGTAATATCTTCGCGTCTTCGTTGTCTATACAAAACAGGGCGTAGGCGTTTAAGCAATTCATATCCCAGGCGGAGATCTCCCGCCACGGGCCTCAATTTGAGCGCAGCCTGTATCTCCCAGAGAGAGGCCTTGTCCCTGTAATATCGAGTCAGTCCGGAGATGCCGTGCACCAGTTCCCCCGAGCTTCCAAAGGGTCTTAGTCTCAGATCGACTCTGTAGGCATATCCCTCCTCCGTATGGGACGAAAGGTCGGAAACAAGGCCTTCCATTATTCTCGTGAAGATCTCTTTATCACCTTTCTCTTTCTCAGCTTCTTCGGAGGGATCTCCCCACACACCCAGGAGATCAATATCCGAGCTGTAGTTAAGTTCATTGCCGCCCAGCTTTCCGAATGCCATTATACAGAATCGACTGCCAAACTTCTGCCTTTCATTTTCGCTTTTTTCATTTTTCTCTTCCTCCTTGATGCGCTCTTCCAGTATTACCTGGACACAGGCCTCTGCGAGAGCGGACAGCTCCATCATGATTATTCTTGTGGATATACCCATATATATGTCACGCGTTCCGATTCTGAGGATCTCCCTGCGTCTCAGCCTGCGCAGCTTATTCAGCCATTCCATCCTGGTCAGGCATCCGGCAGCGGCGCCGCGCAATTCACCTTCGATATCTTCCCTTTTCCGCACAGGGTTCAAAATCTCGGGGATGATAAGCCAATCAAGGAAGCCGGGATTTCGAACAAGAGTGTCGGAAAGGAATTGACTGCCCGAAAACAGGCTTAAAAGGATTTCCAGTTGCATGGGCTGGGACAGCAGTATGTTGTAATGGAACTCGGGACTCGCGAGGGAGCGGATAAATCGATCCCAATTATTTAAGGCCATATCCGGATCAGGAGTCCTCTTCACGATATCCCAGGCCAGAAGAGCTATTTTTGCGAATGTCTCCCTCCTGCTCCCCTTTCCGGCCAGACCCTTGAGATTGACATATGCCCTCTTGGGATCCCTGAATCCCCCTTTGGATAGAATCTCATATCTCAATTCATTTGACATTTCATCTGACAGGATAACATCCACGATTGTCCCTGTTTCAGGGCTCGGCAGGGATTCCCTGCCAAAATGCTTTTCAGCGAAAACCCGCACGACGGCCATGTGAGTCTCGAGGTCCATATAGAGTCTCTGGGCCGAATCAAGGGGCCCGCCCCTTACATACCCCATGCGTCTGGCGAGATGCCCGAACTCACCGGCCTCCACCTGGGGCAGGAAGAGATCTTTTGCCGAACCTCGCAGCATGCGGAGCCCGTTAATGAGATTTCTCAAGAAATTATAGGCCTCGATAAGCCGTGTTGAATCCCCTTGAGACAAGACGCCGGCTTCGCTCAAGGCCTGCAGGGAATCATGAATGCGGGCTGTCCTGAGGGCGGGAATATCCTTCCCATGCAGGGCCTGGAGGGCCTGCACGCCATATTCCAGATCAACGAGACCGCCCGGGCTGAATTTGGCGTTGATCTTGCCGGGGACGTTCTTCTCCCTGAATTGCCTTTCCCTCAGTTCTCTTAACTCACCAAGGTCTATGCTATTGGAGAAATAGACGATTTCATCCCTAATACGCTCCAGTTGATCTCCCAGAGCCGGATCTCCCCCCAGGGCCCTGAGACGGACCAGGGAAAGGCGCTCATAGGAGTGGGCGTTTCCCTCCGGCCCGTAATATCGGCAGAAGCTCTCCAGGCTGCATGCCAGCGGTCCTGAATTTCCATAGGGTCTTAGCCTGAGATCGACTTGAAAAATGCCTTCCCTTTTGGCCTCAATAAACTGGTAGACACCTTTGACGAAGAGGTTGAAAAATTCCGAGTTATCAATGGATTGTCTTCCATCTGTATAGCCATTGTCACTGTACACGAATAAAAGCTCGATATCGGAGGCATACCCCAGGGCGGCTCCGCCGAGCTTGCCGAGGCCCAATATGGAATAGCGGGCGTCCATTCCAGCGACCGATCCGGGTGCCCCATATCGTTTGACAAGATCATTATAAACGGCCTCAGCGGCTGAGTTTACCACAAGCTCCGCCAATCTGGTCAGCCTTTCCGCAAGGAACTTGAATCCATATTCAGGGTTCAGGATATGATCCAGATCAATCAAAAATGTCTCCTGATCTTTGAACCTGTTAACCCTTATCTTTTTTTCTTCGAGGGTCCCGGCGCCTTCAAGGATCAGTTCCATCCTCACGGGCATTTTCTCGGGACTCTTACTGAACATCTGTCCCTTAACGTCGTGTCTGAACATGGGGAGCAGAGACTCATATTGAAGCCGGATGAAATCCTCCCATAAAAAATCGCTCGCCCCTAACAGGCGTGCTAATCCCTGGAGATTCCGGGGATCTGTTAAATGCGAGATCCATTTTTCTCTGAAGGGTTGTTGCACGATATCTTTCACTATCTTTTCGAATCTTGAGATGGCAGTGTAGGGATCAGGCGCCTTGGTCAAGAAATATGTAAACTGTTTTGTCAGCAGGACCGAGAGTTTTATCCTGTCCAGTGTTTCTCCCTCCACTATCTTGCGGCCTCGGAAATCAAGGAGATCGATCCTGTCCTCTATCCGGCCGTATATAGTGCGTATTCTGACGTGCTCAATGGAGATATCATGAAGGGTTAAGGCATTTGACAGGGAATAGAGGAAGGCCGGTGTGTCTTCCGAGACAACCCTCAGGCGGGTGAAAGGACCTGCATCGTTATCCACATCGATCTCAACGGGAAAGAGCACGGGGACGGATTCCTGGTTCAGACTGGCCAAATGCTTGACCACCATCTCATTCACCCTATTCCTGGCCTCATCAATGGAGTCTTCTTTCCCCTTTTCAAGCAGACCTATGATATCCTCCAGGTTATTTTTTAAATCATTACTCCAGTTCTCCAAAGGCATGGGGGTAGAGAGTGTGCCGGAAAAAAAATCAATAATTTTTCTTCGATTAAAAAGATCCCGGATTGGAAACTGTCCGATAGTCTTCTTTTTGTGATCTCTCTTTGCAGGACCGCCATGAATCCTCTTATATGTATATACATCACCTGAAATGATATTAAAGCCCATACCGGCGAGGATTCCGGTTATCAAGGAAAATTCAGATGGATAATCAAAGGCCAGGATAGTGCATTCGACGCTTTGGTCCCTCCTCTGGTTAAGGATGATTTCGACGGGATGCCGGGGAGAAATCCTGGCTATGGCCTCCAGGTGATTTTTGACATCACCCGCTGTAAAGCCCTTGAAATAGTCGTCCCCAAGACGGTCAAGATGTCCTTTCAACAGCCTTTCATCCACTTCCGGCATGTCCGTCCTGAGGTCTTGAAACGAGGGTTTCATATTCTTATCACGCCTTACTTGCGGTCATTATTTAATCCAGCATGGAACTTTTTTGAAAACGTTTAAGAGTGTGTGGTACATTTAAATCTCCAAAGTCAGGTATTCGGCCATCAACCTTTTCGAAAAAGGTCATGGCCTCGCCTGATTAGCAGAACTGATTAAGGAAAAACGCAGCCCTGTGTACACTTCCAAACGTCACCACTTTTTTATCTTACATGAACCTTGATCATTACGACATATATATCATATATTTCTATATCCCGGAAATTGCCAAAAAAAAGCCCCGAAGGCAACCCTTCGGGGCGTGAATTTAAATTATTTCTCTATCCTAAATATCGTAATAGAGCGCGAATTCCCAGGGGTGAGGTCTCAGATCAATGGCCTGGACCTCATTTTTCATCTTATAGGATATCCAGGTCTCAATTACATCCGGAGTAAAGACATCGCCCTTCAAAAGATACTGATGATCGTCCCTGAGGGCATTGAGAGAATCCCTCAATGAGCCGGGAGTTGTTGGAACCTTTGCCAACTCTTCGGGTTCCAGGTCATAGATATCTTTATCAAGGGGCTCACCCGGATCGACCTTATTCTGAATTCCATCGATTACTGCCATCAGCATCGCTGAGAACGCCAGGTAGGGGTTACAGCTTGGATCAGGACAGCGAAACTCGAGCCTCTTCGCCTTCGGAGAAGCCGAATACAGAGGTATCCTCACGGCAGCGCTTCGATTTCTCCTTGAATAGGCCAGGTTCACAGGCGCCTCAAAACCGGGCACTAGCCTCTTATAGCTGTTGGTGGTTGGGCTCGTGAAGGCCAGCAGAGAGGGTGCGTGTTTTAAGATTCCCCCTATGGCATACATTGCCATTTCGGACAGTCCCGCGTATCCATCACCCGCGAACAGGTTATCCTTACCCTTCCAGAGAGATATATGAACATGCATACCGGTTCCATTATCGTTAAACAAGGGTTTTGGCATGAAAGTAGCGGTCCTGCCATACTTTTTTGCGGTATTTTTAATGACATACTTGTATTTTAAGAGATTATCGGCCATATCTACCAGAGGAGCGAACCTCATATCGATCTCAGCCTGGCCTCCTGTAGCCACTTCGTGGTGTTGCGCCTCGACCTGGATGCCTATCTTCTCCATTGTCAGGACCATCTCACTCCTGATGTCCTGCATGCTGTCTGTCGGCGGGACAGGAAAATAGCCTTCCTTATATCTGGGTTTATAACCCAGGTTCGGTTCTTCCCGTCGCCCGCTGTTCCAGCGACCCTCAACGGAATCGATGTGATAATATCCTTCATGCTCGTTCTGATCAAAACGGATATCATCGAATATAAAAAATTCCGCCTCCGGCCCGAAATATGCCGTATCCCCGAGCCCAAGGCTTTTTAGATAGTTATCGGCCTTCCTGGCTATATTTCGCGGATCGCGTGAATAGTCTTCACCGGTAACCGGGTCACATATGTTACAAATCATAACCAGAGTTTTGGCGTTAAAAAAGGGATCCATGAAGGCGGTCTCTGGGACAGGTTTGACAAGCATGTCTGATTCGTTTATGGCCTGCCAGCCGCGTATGCTCGAACCATCGAAACCGAGTCCCTGATCAAAGGTATCCTCTTCTATCTCCCTGACCGGGACCGAAAAGTGCTGCCACATGCCCGGAAAGTCCATAAACCTTAAATCCACTATTTCGACCCCCTCTGACTTAATCAGATGAAGTACGTCTTTTGCTGTTTTTTTCTCAGCCATAACTCTCCCTCCATGTCTTATATTAAAGATTTTTTTCTAAAGTTTAGCCCGTTGGATCGAATTTCTCGAATTCCGGATAGCGATTTATATATTTTATGTTATCATCTTTTGACTAATTTAACATGTAGATTAGCAATTGATGTGCCAATACTGGTATGAAAGATAACTTATTGAATTTAATAAGATTGCCTGTTTCCTTGCTATCTTTATGAAGTGTGCTAAATTACATATTTGTAGATCAAAAATTTATATTATAACAAAATAGTATCTTTCACTATCTCCTTAACATTATACATGCCCTTCTCCCTTTTTGGTAAAAAATGTGAGCAGTGGGCTTCGGTACCGGGCCCGCTCAGCGGCACATCCATGGAGCCGTGCTTTGTATATTGTTAAAATATAGTAAAATTCAGTAATGTCCGGTTATAATATTGCATACTGATCAAAGGGCCGCAGGGGGATCTCTTTTTCAAGAACGAACTCGTTTATGTGCGATGCATATGCATGA